>NZ_JAAHHZ010000180.1:0-10670 GCF_010672005.1 Moorena sp. SIO4A5
CAGCTAGTAAGGTAATTTGGCATTTCACAACCCAAGATGCACGAATTAAATTGAAGCATCAATATCGCTGTTTTTGAAGATGTTGAATCCGACAATTCTAATGCATCAAATTAAGCTTGCCACGCCACTACGCACTGTTCCCTGTTCCCTGTTCCCTACACTGGCTACCAGGCGGAAAATGAGGGCTCGCCCTTGGGTGGTGCGTTACGGGGCGGGCTGTCTCAACCAGGGTGTTGAGGTTGAACATGATAGCAAGCCCGCCCCTAACGCACCCTACGCACCTCCCTGTTCCCTGTTCCCTGTTCCCTGTTCCCTTTGCTATATATGAGTGCCTCCGATAAAACCAAAGAAGTTGCTGCCTACAACGAGCGTGCGTTGCAAACATTGGCTTGGGCAATTGAAGCGTCTCAGGGGCAATTTTCACTGATTTTTGCACACTGTAACTATACCTATGTACAGCAGCAAATGACTGAGGGGCTGCGAGAAAGCTGTCCTGTTCCAATCCGCGAGGTTGTGCTGAAAAAGTCTGATCGCAAACTTTATAGCAAGATTCGGCAGGATTTAGGAGATCAGCAACCAGGGGCTATGATGGTCTTTGGCTTAGAGGCCGTTGATGATATTGATAGCTTGCTGACTGCCACTAACCAAGTGCGGGAAGAGTTTCGGAAAAATTTCCATTTCCCCCTAGTGCTGTGGATTAATGATGACGTTCAAACCAAATTGGTTCGGGTTGCTCCTGATTTCGAGAGTTGGGGCACAACTAGGGAGTTTCAAACCCCTCCTGATTCCTTATCTTATGAATTAATCTATACTCTCTCTCAACAAGCTAAGGAGATATTGGCTACCTTTCCAGACTCTGATCCCGACAAATTTTTGTATGAGCTGAATCGGGGGATAGATGATCTATCGGAATTTGGTTTAGCTTGGCAATATTTACACCATCAAAACCAGGAAATAGAGCCAGATTTAGACGCTATTTTTTACTTCATGGTAGGTCGAAATTACTATGCTAAACAACAGTTTAAAGAATCATTAATTTACTTTGAAAAAAGCTTAGATCTATGGCAAGTAATAACCCGTTGCGATTGGCAATGGATGGTTTTATTTCATATCGGTTTATGTCCTTATGGAAAATCTGAACGACAAAATTTATTTGAGCAATGTGTTGATAGTTTAGCTCAGATATCTGATCAGGATTTAGCTAACCGATTGATTACTCAATTTGCCAGAGTCTTGCAACGCTTACAACGATGGCAAGACTTGGAAACCTTAGCCCAAAGGTCTCTAACACTCCATAGAACCCATGGTAATTCAATTGAGTTAGCTAAAGATTATGGTTTTCTGACGGAGGTAGCTTTAGCTAAATCAGCTTGGATTAAAGCTAAGAGATTAGCAGAGCAAGCACTCTCCATCCTGCCAACTAGTTTTTCGGCTGAATCAACAGCAACTTTATCGGAGCATAAAGCAAAATTAGATGGAATGCCATCTGTTGATAAAGCTTGGTATTTATTATTATTGGCAAGAGCAGAAAACGGTCTTGGTAATTATCAAAATAGTATCACGGATCTCAAGAGATCTAAAGCAGAAACTAAACCCCATTATGCTCCAGAGCTTTATATTAGGATTTTGGCAAGCTTGCGAGAAGCATACTTTAAACAGGGTGACTATTTAACTGCTTTTAGAGTTAAACAAAAACGAATATCCATTGAGCAACAGTTTGGCTTGCGAGCGTTTATTGGTACAGGGAGATTAGAGCCAAAACGCAGAAGAGCCAATTCTCAACTTCCAGCCCTTGAGCAGCCTGAAATGGTTGCAGACGAAATTATCGCTTCTGGTAGACAACGCGATATCAATAATTTGCTTGAAAGAATTGGCAACCCTAATCATAAATTAACCGTCCTTTATGGTCCATCTGGGGTAGGAAAAAGTTCTTTAATCTATGCAGGATTAGTTCCAGTTCTCAAGCAGCGAGCCATTGGTCAGAGAGATGTATTGCCAGTGACTCTAGGAGTCTATACTGACTGGGTCATAGATTTAAGTAGATTATTGGCAGAGGCTCTACATACAAGAGGCTTTAGTGCATCTATTAATTCTGAATCAGTCAACAGTATTTTGGAAGAGTTACAAGAAAATTATAACAGAAATTTGTTAACAGTTTTAATTTTTGATCAGGTTGAAGAGTTCTTTTTACGCTTTTCAAATCGAATTGAAAGACAGACTTTTGCAAATTTCATAAAAACATGTATAGATCAAATACCTTATCTTCATATAGTCTTCTCGCAAAGAGAAGATTATTGGCACTTTTTGTTACTCTTAGAGAGGCTAACTAAAATAGAAGCGATTGACGATAGAAAGAATCGTTACTATTTAGGGAATTTTTCTCCTCAAGAAGCTCGTATTATTTTTGAAAAGTTATCTAAAAATAATCAGTATTATTTAGATAAAAATTTAATTAATGAGTTAGTCAAAGATTTAGCAGGAGAGCTAGGAGAAGTTCGTCCCATTGAGTTGCAGATTGTAGGGTCACAATTGCAAGAAGATAAAATCACTAAACTACTTGAGTATCAAAAAATTGGTTCTAAAGAAAAGCTAGTGGAGCAATTCTTAGCTGGAGTTGTAGAAGACTGTGGGGAGGAAAATGAACGTAAAGCAGAACTATTTTTATACTGTCTAACAGATCAAAACAACAATCGACTGCTCAAGACTAGGGCAGAATTATACTCCAATATATTGAAAAGGGTAAATGAGACAGAAAACCTAGATTTAATATTAAATATTTTAGTTAAATCGGGATTAGTTTTACGTGTGCCAGAACATCCGAATAATCGCTATCAATTGGAACATGACTATCTTGTTACTTTTATTCGCAGACGAAAACAAACTGCTGAATCTGCTGAATCTGCTGAATTACGTACTGAGTTGGAACAGGAGAGAGAACAGCGAAAACTTATCGAAGTCAAGCGAAATCAGATATATAGGAGATCACTCGTTGGCTTAACTACAGCAATAATGTCTCTATCAGTATTAGCATCCTTCTCATTCTTATCTTTTAGAACAGCCAAAAACAATGAAATTATTGCCCTTACTAAATATTCAGAAGCCCTATATAATGTAAATAGGGAGTCAATTGATCCACTAATAGCAGCTTTAAAAGCAGGAAGACAACTTAAGTCAGCAACCGTAGTAGGAACCGATACCCGCACTCAGACTTTAGCTACATTACAGCAAGCCATTTATGGAGTCAGAGAGCGCAATCGTTTGGAAGGTTATGACAGTTGGGTTAATAGCGTCATTTTTAGTCATGGGCAGAATTTGATTGCTACTGGTAGTGTTGATGGCACCGTCAAACTCTGGCATAGAAGCGGTAAATTATTAAGAACTTTTGTAGGGCATTCATCTGATGTCAACAGTTTAAGTTTCAGTGGTGATAGTAACATCCTTGCCACTGGCAGTGCTGATGGCACCGTCAAGCTCTGGACTATAGACGGTAAATTGCTCAAAACTTTCCAGGGGCATGAAGCTGAGGTTACAAGTATAATTTTGAGCCCTGACGGTAAAGTGATTGTCAGTGGTAGTAGTGACGGAATAGTAAGATTGTGGGACACACAAGGTAACCCAATTGGGCAGCCCTTTCCAGCACATAAAGCTAGTATTACGAGTATCAGTTTCAGCCCTGACGGTAAAGTGATTGTCAGTGGTAGTCGCAACGGAATAGTAAGATTGTGGGACAGACAAGGTAACCCAATTGGGCAACCTTTTCCAGCACAGAAAGCTGCAGTCACAAGCATCAGTTTTAGCCCTGATGGTCAAACCCTTGCCACTGCCAGTCTAGATGGAGCTGTCATACTATGGAATCTTCAAGGTCAGAAACTTCTTACTATTGAGGAATTTAGTGCCACAATCAGCAGCATCCGTTTCAGTCCTGATGGTAAGACATTTGCTACTGGCAGTTTCGAGGGAACTGTTAAGCTCTGGAGTCGGGAAGGTCAGGAACTCCAAATCTTTCTAGGTGGTAATAGAGAGATTACAAGTATGAGCTTCAGTCCCGATGGCAAAATTTTAGCCACCGCTAGCAGAGACTTGACTGTCAGACTCTGGAGCGTTGAGGGCTATAATTTCGAAACCCAAACCCTATCTGGACATGCCGCTGCGGTCGATAGTGTCAGCTTTAGTCCTGATGGTAAGACAATTGCCACTGCTAGCTTTGATGGAACTGTGAGGGTCTGGACACGAGACGGTAGACTAGTCATGACCTTGGTAGGACATCAAGGTGCAGTCATAAATGTTAGTTTCAGCCCTAATGGTAAATTCATTGCTAGTGCTGGTTTGGATGGAACAATAAAGCTATGGAGTCTCGACGGTAAACTAATCCAAAGTATTGATGCCCATAAAGCTAGTGTTTACAGCGTTAGTTTCAGCCCTGATGGGAAATTACTTGCCAGTGCTGGTTTGGATGGAAATGTTCGGCTCTGGGATTTTGTAACGGGTCAACTAATAGTAAACTTGCGAAGTGGTACGGAGTGGTTTAATAGTGTTAGTTTTAGCCCTGATGGACAAATTATTGCTGCTGCTAGTAAGGATGGAACCGTAAAACTCTGGAATTTAAAGACGAGAAAAGAAATCCACACTCTCGAGGGGCATGAAGATAATGTTTACACTGTCGAATTGAGCCCTAATGGCAAAATCCTCGCTACTGCTAGTAAGGATGGAACCGTTAAGCTCTGGAATTTAACAGGTAAACAACTGGCAACTCTTAAGGGGCATAGTGCTGCAGTGATTAGTCTCAGTTTTAGCCCTGACGGTCAGACCCTTGCTACCGCGAGTCTGGATGGAACTATTAAACTCTGGAATTTGAAAGGTGAAGAACTGGCAAGTATAAAAGGACATAGTGGTGCAGTCAATAGCGTCAGTTTTGGTCCCGACGGTATCATACTTGCCAGTGGTAGCAGTGACGGGACAGTCAAACTCTGGTTTAGATACGGTACACTACTTGAAACACTCCAGAGTAGTGGTGCTGGGATCAATAGTGTTAGCTTCAGCCCTCACGGCAAGACTCTTGCTACGGCTAGTCAGGATAACACTGTAATCTTGTGGAATATTGATCTGGCTCTAAGTAGTCTAGATGAGCTACTGCGACGTGGTTGTGATTGGGCTGGGGATTATCTGAAGAATAACCCGAATGTAAGTGAACGCGATCGCACTCTTTGTGAAGGCATCAACTAAAAAGATTAATCCGTTGGTGGGCAGTGCCTACTAAGGCTATTGGCAATCACATCAATCTGTCGAAAGCACTGCCCACCCTACATGAATTTTGGTCACGCTTCTATGGTGGGCAGTGCCTACCAAGGGGATTGGCAACCACATGAATCTGTCGAAAGCACTGCCCACCCTACATCTAAAATGCGATTGACCTTTGGTCACGCTTCGCGATCGCACTCCCCTCCCCGGACACTTCTCTTTCCCTACAAAAGCCCCAGACTCTGATTAGACTTAAAACCAGGAAAGATTTGGGCTAAATTGGAGTCTCCAATCTCCATATGTTCCCTGAGCAAAGGCATCAGCACCTCACGAAAATCCGTAGTTACTGCTAAGTCCCGTTTTTCATACAACTGGGATTCCGCCAAACCCGGCCACTCTCCATAGACCTTACCACCGCGAACTCCTCCACCCAAGACCCACATCACATTCCCGTGTCCATGGTCAGTACCCTTGTTACCATTCTCTGCCAGGGTACGACCAAATTCTGACATCACCACAATTACAGTATCCGCATAAATCGGTTCTAAGGCTTTGACTAGAGTAGCCAACCCTTGTCCAAGAGGCTTAAGTTTTCGAGCCAGCTGTCCTTGACTACCGCCCTGGTTAACATGGGTATCCCAGTCACCTAAGGCCAAAAATGCCAGTTGGGTCTTAGCATCCCCCACCATCAGCTTGGCTAATTTGCGGCTATCACCAACAAATTTAGAGGAAGGTGGTGCTCCCCGGTTAGCTGCCATCATTTCTTCCTTTAGCTCAGCCAGCAGTATCTTCCGTGCTTCACTTCCTTCCTGATAAGCCCGATTAATCGCATCATTACCACGATAGAGCTGATCAAAAGCAGCATCAATTTGGGGACGGTCTACAGGCAGCTTGTGATTATAATTTCTGCCCATCGGTAAATTAGCCACTGGCATCTGACCGGATAGAATCCGTGGGGTTGTTGTGCCCATATTCACGGCTTGAGTTGGTATTTCCTTGGGAATCGTCCCTAATAGTCGATTCATCCAGCCATCATCTGTACTCTTAATGCCTGGGGTGCCACTTTCCATGTAATCCTGAGCATCGAAATGGGAGCGAGTGGAGTCTGGTGAACCACTGGCGTGAATAAAGGCTAAACTTTTCTGTTTCCAAAGAGGCATCAAATCACCTAAAGCTGGATGTAAGCCAAAGTAACCATCTAAATCCAAGACTCCCCCTTTTTCCCCAGTGCGAGGAATCGCTATTCTCGGTCGCGCTTGGTAGTAATCAGCGTCTTGGTATGGCACAACTACATTCAATCCATCTATGCCACCCCGCAGAAAAATAACAATCAATCGCTTACGGTGATTAGTATTTGCCGTATTTGCTAATCCTCTGGCTACCCAACTCCCCATAGAGATAATTCCGCCAGCAGTTAGGAGGCTAGCTTGTTGTAATAATTTGCGTCTTTTCATGGTTGGTTTTTATAGCATAGGGAACAGGGAACAGGGAGCAGGGAACAGGGAGCAGGGAGCAGGGAGCAGGACATAGGCAATAGGCAATAGGCAATAGGCAATAGGCAATAGGCAATAGGCAATAGGCAATAGGGAAGATTAGAAAAGAGATCCGAGGAATTTTTGGTATTATAATAAATCATGATTTGGTTTCATGATCTATTTTTAAATGTTCTAAATAGCTTATATAATAATTGCAAATTTACCTTAAACATTGATTTAAAATTTTTAAATAACAAGTCATCATTAATCAGTCATACTTCCAAAAAGATAGCGTTTATCATACTTATTGAAACTTATCAGGTGCAGTGAATTTTTTTACTCCTACTCCCTCTGCCCACACTTCCCGCGCCCCCGCCCCACACTTCCCACACTTCCCACACTTCCCACACTCTTCGCCCTACTCCCTACTCCCTACTCCCTATTCCCTATTCCCTACTCCCGACTCCCGACTCCCTACTCCCTAATAGATTACCGATACATCATTTCTGGACTGCCCAGAATCAAGGCGGCTCGTAGCTTGGCAGGACTACTGTCGATGACTTCTTTGGTTTGGTCAGAAAAGTGATTAGCTAGGGTTTTTCTGAGTTGGACAGCATCTACAGGTTGACGCTTTTCTTTAGGTTGACGCTGCTCGAAATTACCATTGGCTAATGCGGTGGCAAAGCTGACCCGGCGAATCATCCCATCTGGACTGAGCCAAGCCTTCTCAGTATTTTTGTAACCATTGGGAGTTGGGCAGCCGTAGATGGGCATTCCTAGCTGACGGATAATACCAGAGAGGGTTTTCCATTTGGGCTTTTTACTGCCTGTAGCTCGCACTGCTGAGATGATGTAGTGATAGGGGGATTTAAATTTACTGTTGTAATACTGAGTGTCCCAAAATTCAGGGCTTTGAAATAGGGTTTCTAGAACCTTACGAATATCCCCATCGGTCTTAACAAAGCGTTGGGCTAGAGTGTCTACTAGCTTTGCTGGTGGCTGATCAGCTACAAAGTACTGGGCTAATTTGTAGCTAATGTAATGGGCGGTGGAGGGATGACGAGCCAGCAGATCTAGGGCTTGCTCTCCTTCTAGGCTGCCACTACCTGGAATCGGTGTACCCAGCAAAACTTTATCACTGTAATCATGGCGCTTACTTTCGAAATAAAATCCTCTACTGTCACCGTACTTACCCTCACGGTCAGTAGTCCAGCCAGTCAAGATCCGCGCTAGGGTAATTACATCCTCTTGGGTGTAGCCACCATCTACTCCTAGGGTGTGGAGTTCCATCAGTTCCCGAGCATAGTTTTCATTAAGCCCTTTGTATCGACCACGAGCTCCTGGACTTCCTGGTGCAGTGTTTTGGTGGTTGTCTAAATAGACGAGCATGGCGGGATGGTGAGCTGTAGCACCTAACAAATCCCGAAAACGACCAAGGGCATGGGGTCTAATGGCATCTTGTTCAAAGGAACTAACCCAGATCCGATTCAATCCCTTGCTATCAAAAACATTGAAGTGGTTGAACCAGAAGTCTACCATTACTTCCTGAAGCTGTTGAGGGCTAGCGATCGCTTTGATTAAACGGGCTTCTAATCCCTGCTGCCTAGGTATTTGCGATCGCTTTTGAGCCTGCTTCCGTTGTTGCTGAGTCAGCTGCCGTTTCTTTTTACCTTGTGGTGGTGCATAGCCTTTCCATAGCTCCACTGGATTCAGTTCCAGGGTATCCAAATTCTTGAGTTGTTTCCTCAGTTGTGGCGGTTCAGGAATAGATTCTGGGGAAAGTTGGGACTGAATATAAGCATCAACTCCCATGGATTTCACCCGTTCGATGTCCCCAGGGCGAGGACCAAAACTAACGCGATTGAGGACATGCAATACTTTCGGGTCAGTGGATAAACTGGCAGCGTGCCAAGGCTTGGGTAGTGCCCATAGGAGGATGACTGCCAAGATTAACCCTAATAGCCAGTAGACCGGCTTAAGGTTCAATTTTCCCAGATACATTGGTTTTAGGGAGTAGGGAGTAGGGAGTAGGGAGTAGGGAGTAGGGAGTAGGGAGTAGGGAGTAGGGGGAAGAGTTTTATTAGTAGTGGTTTCACCGCACGGGGAGGGGGGAGTGGAAAAAAATCCTGTGCACCTCACTCTTGATGAGAGATGAGAATTGCACTTGATTAGTTACTAAACACTGAGGGATCTGGCCAGTGGATGATCAGCCACAATTGCCGTTGGCAGTGCCTTTGGTACACTGGTCTGGATGCAACTGCTGACCTTCATCCTTTTCTTCATACTAATGCGATTGACCTTTGGTCACGCTACGCGAACGCATTTGTGATTGACCTTTGGTCACGCTACGCGATGAAGCTTCGCTTCCGCTAAAAGCGATCGCATGGTGTAGCAGCAGCAAAGTCTGGCAACGATCAAGCCCATCCCATCACTAGATGTTCAGCCGTTGCTCAGCCCGAAAATACCGGAAGTAGGGTACTTTACCTAACTCTGTTATCGCTTCAAGCATTAGAATATTAAGAATTGTGTCTAACTCTTGCTAGAGATTAGTCAAGAATAGATGCAAGACATCAGCAATTCTTAATATTCACACCCAAAAGAGAAACAAAATGGCAAAACATACTAAAGCTTTCATGTCCCGAACCGTAAAAAAGAATGAGCCTACTGGGGTCAAGTATATGACCAAAAACCAAATGGAGTACTATATGGGTGCCAAGCTTATAGAAATTGGGGTTGAGCCGAAATCAGCTATTTATCGATGGTCAGTAGAAAGCAAAGAAAACGATAACCACGAAGTTTGGACTTACGCAGCCTACTGGGGAGATTCCAAAGAGCAACTGTTGCAAGAGGAGCAGGCATCAAAAGAGAACTGATATTCCATTTCCATTGGGATTGGCAAGAGCCAAGAGTGTGGGGAGAGGGGGGATTCCTCTTGCCTACTCCCTACTCCCTACTCCCTACTCCCTACTCCCTACTCCCTATTCCCTATTCCCTGTTCCCTATTCCCTTTCCTATTGAAATTACTGCAAACCCCACGCATTCTTTACTTCTGGGACTTTTCCAAATCAATACAGTCATTAGCTAACTGGTCAGCTTCAAGGTTTTGGGTTTTGTTAATCCAGATTAATTCGTAGAAATCCAGTTTATCAAGAAGGGTTTTGGCTCGGGTGTGAAAGCTAACCAAATTGTTGTTTTTAACCATATAATCCCCATGGAGCTGGTTAATTACTAGTTCGCAATCCCCATAGATTTTGGCTTCTTTTGCTCCCAGCTTTAGAGTCTTCTGTAGTCCAAGGATTAGCCCCATATATTCAGTTTGGTTCTGAGTAGTAAATCCTAAGTATTGAGAGACTGGATAAACTTCACCTTGGTACTGAATTATAGCACCACAGGCGGATTGATTAGTTCGTCTTTTGCTGACACCATCGAAATGAATAATAGCAATATTATTCGATTTATCTGTCATAATATTCTTTAGCTTGTAGGGAGTTTGGTTGTAAGCATTTAGCCGTCAGCGGTCAGCAGTCAGCGGTCAGTAGTCAGCGGTCAGTGGTTAGCCTTTAGCTGATAGCTGATCGCTGATATAGCAGAAGTCAGAAGTTTGAAGTCAGAAGTCAGAAGTTAAACTAGCTTTGTATCTAGGTTTGAGGAAAAGTGACTGTCCTAAACTAGGCTTCGACTGCTGTAGCTGATCGCTTACCTGTTCCAACCCTACTTTAATTGGTATTTTTTTACTGTCGAGCCACCTCTGTTCTATTCGCCTGCCAAATTTTAATCGTCCGATCAAATCCCCCAGTAGCCAGAAAACGCCCATCCCGACTAAAGGCAAGGGATTGTACCCAATCTTGATGTCCAGTCAACCAAGCAATCTGCTTACCAGTGTTCAAATTCCACAACCGCACCCCATCACGACTAGCACTAGCGAGAATTGTGCCATTAACTGGATTAATTGCGATC
>NZ_JAAHHZ010000181.1:0-10667 GCF_010672005.1 Moorena sp. SIO4A5
CCGTCACTACTATAGAACCAGAGACGCTCAATAAACTTCCGGGTTTTAAAAAACGATTGGAGTGGTTTATTCAACATCGCCCTGATCTCAAACGCAATGTTGCTTGTATGGAAACTAAGGGAGTAGGCGCAAAGCGGATGCTTGCTCTATGTTATATGACTCTTGGCAAAGTGGTAGAAAGTGATAAATTCCGCCGCATTCTGAGCAAGTTGTTGGATGAAAATGAGTTTTTAAGTGACTATGGTATCAGAGCTATTTCTAAGTTTCATAAGGATAATCCTTATCTATTTTATGTCAATGATAATGAACATCGTGTAGACTACGAACCTGCTGAATCTAGTAATGGGTTATTTGGGGGAAATTCTAACTGGCGTGGTCCGATTTGGATGCCCCTTAACTATCTCTTAATTGAATCCTTGCAAACCTTCCATTACTATTTAGGAGATACGTTTAAAGTGGAATGCCCTACAGGGTCAGGTAATCTGATGACCCTTGGGGAAGTCTCTGTAGAACTATCCCGGCGTCTGATTCGGATTTTCCATAAAAATCAATCCAGTCATCGTCCTCTTTATGGCAAAATTAAGGAATTTAAAACTGCTCCGAATTGGCACAATTTAATTCTGTTATATGAATATTTCCATGGCGATAGTGGCTTAGTAATTGGAACAAGTCACCAAAATGGTTGGACTGGATTAATTGCAAAACTGATCCAACAATGTGCTGACTATAGTGATTCTAAATGATTTATGGACAATACTTTTATTTAAGACCTCAGTGGTAGGGTGCGTTATTAACCTATCCTACAGGTATAGTTATTACCTAACTCTGGCTCAATTAAGTAGGTGGGCATAAATAAACGTTAAATTGTGCTACGGTGCTATAGTGCTATAAGATCTCATTGTCTAACTATGAAAACATTAAGTAACTTCATTTGTGTGGTAGTAATTTTTGTATTATTTTTGTTGACTTTCCCTCAAAGCAATCTCGCATCATCATCTTGTCCAGTAGAAGGCCAAACCATGTCTAAGGTTGAACTCTATTTTGGTTTAAACATCCCTGGTGGCGGAAAAGTGGAACCTCTAGTATGGCAAAAGTTCCTTGATAATGTAATAAGCCCTCGATTTCCAGATGGGCTAAGCATTGACAAAATATCAGGACAATGGCGAGATGCTAAAACAGACAAGACAATACAGGAGGAGTCCCGTATGGTGATGATCCTTTATAAGCGCTCTGCAAAGGCAGAGCAAGCTATTGAAGATATCCGTGCCGCCTATAAGTCACAATTCCAACAAGACTCAGTTATGCGTCTTGATGAGATAAACTGTGTCTCATTTTGAATCGATGGTACATCTGGACACGATATAATTCATTGAAACCAGGGTAAGCGCAAGAAAAAATTGCCCATAATGTGGATTGGGTGGATATCGGTTGATCGTGGCTCGAAACCCCTATAATCTAGTAGAACTGTACTCGCAATAGAATTAATTTGTTGAGAATGGCGCGGTTTTTTTATCAATAAGCCTAGGCTTATTGATTCTTGCGCTTACCCTGTCATTTAAACTTTGCTATTGTCAACGTCTATGTCAAGTTTCATTGCTAAAATAACAGATTGGTTGAATCGGATTCCAGGGCGTGGTTACTTATTGATCGCTATCCTAATTTTTGCAGCAGCGAATTCGGTCATTCGTAAGCTCACTGACCTGGGTGCAGATAATTTAATTGATGGTAACAATCCTATTTCCTTCTGTAATGTTTTGTTTGTTGGCAATCTCTGCGCGTTGCTAGCGTTGATTGCTATTTATGGACGACAGTGGAATTTTCGAGCCCTAAGACAACTCTCTGGAACAGATTGGTTAGGGTTACTGGGTGTCGCAGTTTTGTCAGGAGCACTGGCACCATCTCTGATATTTATCGCTCTTGAGCGCACTGCTGTTAATAATGTAGTGCTGATTGGACGCATTGAGCCTCCTCTGGCTTTGGCTTTGTCAGTTTTACTTCTCAAAGAACGGGTAAATCGTTGGGTGATAGCTGGTGCGATTATTTCATTTATTGGTGTCATCCTGACTATTTTGCTTCAGCCTCCGCAGGAAAACATGATTACTATGGCGGGAGGCTTTAGGATTGGTGTCGGTGAATTGATGGCAGCAGCAGGTGCGATCGCATTAGCAATTTCTACGATTATTAGTAAAGTGAAGCTGCGCCAAATCCCTCTGGGCATCTTTACGGTGTTCAGAACTGCTACAGGTACAGTCATTTTCTTTGTTGTGGTGATTAAGTTATTTGGAGTAGGTCACTTTATGAATGTTTTCTCACCCTTTGTCTGGCAATGGATGCTCCTCTATGGAGCTGTGATTGTAGTAGGGGGTCAACTCTGTTGGTTTAAGGGTTTGAAGACTACTACTGCATCCGATGTTTCTCTGGCCAGTTCGTTTAGTCCAGTAGCGGGCATTTTAGCAGCTTACTTGATTCTCTCAGAAGTACCAACAATAGCTCAATATATTGGTGGTGCTGTAATTATTTGTGGCATTGTGCTCAATCAAATTGGTATTGCTCGCAAACTTCATAAAACTGATACTGTAATTGTGGAAGAATCGATGAAAGAAATGGAAGTTGGGTTTAAGGGAGTATGAATGTAAGCATTCAGCTAATGCTTACGTATTAACATCTTTATGTTACTAGTTATAGAGATGTCACTATGGAGATGTCACTATGGAGATGTCAGCCAAATTTGCTGAAAGAGTTGCCGAGCGCTTGATTGCTGGGATATTAACGTTTCCTGATGGTCAAGCTTGGGTAATTGTAGTTATCTTAATTGTGATCTATGGTTTAATTGCTTTACCGATTGGTTTACGGAACGGTTTTCTGCAACTAGATCAGAACTTACTTACTATTGATAATTCCCCATTATCTCCTTTATTCAGGAAAACTGATCTAAATGCTGTTAATTTCAAAACCTCTTGGCATCTAGTGGGAAAGATTATGATAACTGCTCTGTTTACCCCAGCAATAGCTGAGGAGATATTTTTCCGGGTTTTATTATTACCTCATCCCTCAGAAAACCCTTCCTTAATTTCAATATACGCTTGGTCTACAGTAAGTTTATTCATTTTTGTTATCTATCATCCTCTGAATGCTATCACCTTCTATCCGGCGGCACGGGAAACATTTTTTAAACCTATTTTTCTATTCCTAGCTACACTTTTGGGAATTATTTGTACTATTGCTTATATTAAAAGTGGCTCCATCTGGACAGCTGTCGTCATTCACTGGTTGTTTGTTGTGATCTGGCTGATTGGCTTGGGTGGTAAAAGCAGACTTTTGTAACTTAAGCTATCAGCTAATGCGCTACGCGCACGCTACGCGAACAGCTATCAGCGCTTTTCATAACTATGAGGTACACAGGTTTTTTTCCCTATTCCCTATTCCCTGTTCCCTGTTCCCTATTCCCTTTGCTATCGCACTGACGCACTCAGGACTTAGATAATTTCATGAACACTGAACTATTTGCGATTATTGCCCTATTTATCCTTGGCTTTGGTTTAATTTCTGGGCGCATTGAGAAAAGTGTGATTACTCCACCGATGGCTTTTGTTATCTTTGGAATTTTATTGAGTCCGCCATTGTTGGGTTTATTGAATCTAGACGTAGAGCATGAGTTTGTTCGGATAATTGCTGAATTTACCTTGATTCTGGTTTTGTTCACTGATGCTTCTCGGATTAATCTTAAACTGTTGCGTCGAGAGTACAATTTACCAGTACGTCTGTTAGGTATTGGTCTACCGCTGACAATTATCCTAGGAACAATTTTGGCAGTACTGTTGCTTGGAGGTAGGTTATAATTCTGGGAAGCAGCGGCCTTGGCAACAATTCTGGCTCCCACTGATGCGGCTTTAGGACAAGCGGTGGTCAGCAGTCGGAGTGTTCCGATTTGTATTCGTCAATCCCTCAATGTTGAAAGTGGTTTGAATGATGGTATTTGTTTACCGATTCTATTAATTTTCCTCTCTTTAGCTGGAACAATGGAAGGGACGGGAACAGCAAGCTTTTGGTTTCGCTTTGCTGCTATGCAAGTGATTCTCGGACCAATCGTTGGGGTAGCAGTTGGCTATATTGGCGGTTGGTTGGTGTCAGAGAGTGCTCGCCGCAAGTGGATTACTCATAGTTTTGAAGATTTATCGGTATTAGGACTGTCGTTATTCGCTTATGCGATTGGCCGTAGGCCACGCCAAAGGCGATCGCAGAATTAGTGGGGGGCAATGGTTTTATTGCCGCCTTTTGTGCTGGCTTAACCCTAGGGAATACAGCTCCATCAATTTGTGATTGTTTATATGAGTTTGGAGAAGCAGAGGGACAGTTGCTGGTGCTGCTGATTTTTATGATTTATGGGTCAATGATGGTGTTTCCTGCTCTGGATGAGGTGAATTGGCAGATGGGATTGTACGCCGTTGCTACTCTGACCATTGCTCGGATGGTAGGGGTTGCTATTAGCGTGATTGGTATGAAGTTGCGTTGGTATACTATCTTATTTCTGGGCTGGTTTGGACCGAGGGGAGTGGCTTCAATATTGTATGGTTTACTAATTTTAGAGGGGGATGGAATTCAGGGTAGTGAAGTGATGTTTAGCACTATGGTAGTAACTGTGTTGATCAGTGTGTTTGCTCATGGTTTAACGGCTTTTCCAGGAGCTAACTGGTATGGTAAGCACATGGCAAGATTTAAAGCTACCCATGACATGCCAGAATTGATGCCACGGTCGGAAATGCCTGTTCGTTTGTCTTGGCGTAAATGATAGGGAGTAGGGAGTAGGGAGTAGGGAGTAGGGAGTCGGGAGTAGGCAAGCTAGCAATAGTTTTGGAACTTTGCAAGAGGTCTTCTGAGTAGACTAGTAATCCTAACAGTAGCCGAAGTTATTGTAGCCCTTGAGAAGCACCGAAAATCAGCTAAATAACGTTAAACATTATTTGGAACAGGATAAAGATTATTCAACCAAATAACCTTCAACCTTCAACCAAATAACCTTCAACCAAATAACCTTCAACTTGCTAACCTCCAACCTCACAACCTTCAACCTTGAAAATCAAACATAATTCTAGATTATAACACAAAATTACTAGCATCATGGAGCTCAACAACATCAACATCTTCGAGAACCAGAAATATCTGACTTCCATCTGAATTAGTATTTAAAGAAGGAAACGAAAAATCGTGTTCTAATTCCCTGAAAACCCCTTGATAATTGCTGGCATCCGAGCCATCTTTGTTAAACAAAACAACAGCACTATTGTCCTGTGAACCAAAACTCAGAAAGCCCCGATTAATCGCATCTGCATAATTAGCAACTGTAATTCCGTTATTATTAAATAACTCAGTAAGAACAATTTTGTCACTTCCCACTTCAAAGTCGGTGATCTGATCGCCAGCATCTCGGTGTGAAGTGTAGACAAACTGATCATTACCACCACCACCAGTGAGCAAATCTCGAGCTTGGAAACCAGTGATAATGTCATTGTTATCAGTACCAGTCAGCTGATCACTACCTGCGGTGCCATTGATAATAGTTGGCTCAGGTAAGGTAAAGCGAGCCAAAATTGGGTCATGGTCGCTAGCTTGGTCAGCAAACTCACTGTTGACGTGGACAATGTCATACTCAGCACGAGCATTAACTAGGTTATCACTGACTAAAATGTGGTCAAGTGCCTGAGAGTTCCCTTCAAAAATAAATGTGTAACGCTCATCCTCTGGTAACGTTTCCGTCAGATTGGTCAGCACTGAATTGTGAGCTCCCTTAAGAGTTTCCAGTGGTTTTTCAAAATCAAACGTATTGAAGTCTCCGAGCACTACCACATTGGCATCAGGGTCATTAGTCAGAATGGTATCGACGAAATCGTTAAGGATTTGAGCTTGTTGATTCCGTTTCTCCTCCTGACCGTTGTGTGGTGGTTGATTCTCACCAAAGAGAGGGTCACTACCACCCTTGGAAGAGAAGTGATTATTAATAACAGAGATGGTTTCACCGTTAAACTCAAACTCCGTCAACAAAGACTTGCGGGTATTATCGAAAGCCGTCTCACCAACACCAATACGTTGAGCAGAATCAGTGTTGATGGTAACTCGGTTAGGGTTGTAGAGGTAACCGACGCGGATATTACCACCAGGTTGACCCCCATCCTGACCGTCCACAGGGGGGATATCAAAGAAGGAGTACTGAGGTCCACCAGTAGCAACTATGGCATTAATCAGAGTTTCGTAGGTTTCCCTAGCATCCACATTACCATTGTCTATAGTTCCGTTATTGTCTTGAACCTCTTGCAGAGCAATGATATCCGGGGATTGGAGATTATTGATAACTTGAAATGCGATCGCATTAAATTTACCATCACCGATATCATCATCCCCATCTTGACTATTGGGGTCGAGGTTTTCGACATTGAAGCTAGCAATCGTAACTTGATTTGCACTACTGACTAAATTCGTTATCTCTGGGGTTAGGTTACCGGATGTAGCACGAATTGGTTCAGTAGACTGGAGTTCAAAGTTACCGAAACTGTAGCTAAGTACCCCTGTTACAGTACCGAGCTCGTCACCGACATTAACTATAGGAGAGGTGCCATTCAATAGAGTGTCATCAATCTGAATTCGTTCTGGATTGAAGTCACCGTCACTAATGGTAATGCCACCACGATTATTAACACCAGTAGGATTGACATCACCTGGAACCGTCCAAATTTCACCAAACCTATTAGTGGGAGCAACCGCTACAGCATTATTGATTTGCACCCGCATCCCTTCTAGGCTTTCGTAAAAGTCGATGCTATCAGTAGCTTCATTGAAGTCAGTTAAACCATCATCATCAATAATTTCTGTAGGTACTGTACGGTCTTCACCGATAACCACTGCAGTAGGTAAAGGGTTGTTCGATGATAAGACCCTAATATTAGTCAGGTTAGTAATTTCAGTCAGGGTTAAGTCATCGGAACGGTTACTACGCCGAAATTCTTGGACATCACCACTCACTTGCACCTCGTCACGGATTCTGACCGTAGGAGTAGAATTAGTAAAGACAAAAATTCCATCTGAGGTGGCATCATTATTATCTCCATAAGGGTCTTGTAGGTAGAAGCCGTTGCTCGCTACCCCAGTCACAATACCTGTAGTGGTGACAGACTGACCAACAAATGGTGAGATATGACCTTCACCTTGGATGTCGTATATGGGACGTATGATTCGATTTGTCATATACCTACGTTTCTCTTTAGCACTCACTAGTAATTTCAGGTTTTTGTCTTGGTTTTAAAACCAACGAATCTTTAGCTATTAACTATCAGCTGTCAGCGGTCACCTATCAGCTATCAGCGAATGTATGCAATCCCTGATAAATAAATAGAGTCGAAACTTTATATAGTCTGTAGAGATGTTATGTATAAGGTCTCTACAGAGGCTTTTTTTCGTGAGCAATGCTTGATTTAATTACCTATATTGCTTCTATTCTGTTTTATTTATTAAAATAAAATGCAATAATAAATATTAACTATCAAAAAATAAAGTAAGCAGCTACTTATGATGTTACTTGATATTAGTTAATATTTGGTGATTATTTTGTTTTTTTACTAGATTTTTATTTATCTAGCAAGACTTTGAAAAAAATTAATTGAATCAGGAAGAGATAGCAGTTGACAAGTTACTTTGAAATGGTTATACAGATACACTCTAGCTGTAATAATTCAGGGATCAGCTTCTAAGCAGTCAGCTTTTAAATCAAGACAAACATAGGCATTTAGCCCTGGGACGAGTACATGAGGTGCGACCCGTGATGGCGAGCAATCCCTTGACCGTAGGTCACGCGGGGCGCGTTCGCCATCACGGAAAGCGCACCTAAGTGATTATGGAAAAGCCTCAAGAAGCTGATCGCTGACCGCTTAATGCTTACACTTCCTATCAATCAGATATACTCTCTCCAAACCTCTCCAACAGTTCCTCACGGGACAAGTTAAGCAGCACCTGAGTACGCTCTGTGATCGGCAACTGCATCAAAGGCTCAATTGTCCGGGATAATTCGAGATCAACACGGCCAAACCGCCCTGCCAGTAGATTCTCTACCATCAGGCGCTGTCCCTCTAAATTGCCTTGTTCCCGGCCTTGTTCCCGGCCTTGTTCCCGGCCTTGTTCCCGGCCTTGTTCCCGGCCTTGTTCCCGGCCTTGTTCCCGGCCTTGTTCTAAGGTTTCTTCTCGCCAACGCAAATAAGCTGGTGATAAATTCATAATTAACTCCCTGTCGTCTTCAGTTAAATCTTCTCTGTCTTCTATTTTGATGCGCCAGTTGGCCAGAATCTCTAAGATGTTGCCCCGTAAAGGGTGTCCAACTGGCAGTGCCACCAATTCCTTAATGGCTTGCTCCTGAGTGCGATTGCGTCCCAAAAGTCTCAACCAGAGGGTTTCTTCCGTAACCGGTAGCTGGTTAATGGCCACCAGGGCTGTCTTGAACAACTCAGGCAAAAAATAGACTCCTTCCACCCAATTCCCTGAATCATCAAGTTTGGCGGCAAAACCATTCAATAGGTTGCTTGAACAAGAAGGAGACAGAATCCATAAACAGGGCAAGTCAGGTTCTGACACAGAATTTTTCTCTCGTCGTGCCTGGCGCTGTAGCTCACCGTAGAGGGCAAACAACTTCAGCAGACAATTACGCACCGCCATGATCCCGATGGCATTGCGGAACGGTTCCAATAAACAGGCAGTTGATGCCATCTCACCGAGCAATCCTAAAACCTGGGGTGGTGTGGAGACCGAAGGTGTTGGTAGAAACCAAATATCCACTTGGCGTACTTCACTGGTTACTTCGCGGCTGATTTGCACCTCACCGTGAGGTGTTAACAACTCCGTTAAATACTGTTTCGCAAATTGGTCGTGTGGCTGTCGGGTCATTCATCCTAATTGTTTGGGGATAGTATTAGTAGCCTTTCATCGATCAACTGGCTAAAAACAGATCCCATGGATCTTGACTTTTTGACCAAGACCTGAAACAGCATTTTGTGTCAAGTCTTGCCAACAGCTGTCATACTGAAATGGCACTAAACCTTAGAAGCACTCTGGGCGCTCCCCTTAGAATAGAAAAAACTCCGCACAGTGCTCGAAGCCAGGTAATTAGTCATGACAGTAGCCACCACACCTGTTGATACCAGTCCAATTGTGCTGAGGATGCCCCCAGCACTGGCTATGGATGATGACCAGTTTTTTGAATTTTGTCAGATTAACCGGGAATTAAGCATTGAACGCACATCGGCAGGGGAAATCATTATTATGTCTCCAACGGGGGGAGTAACAGGAAACCGAAATTTCAAACTAATTCAACAGCTTGCCAACTGGACGGATGACGACGGTACAGGCATTGGCTTTGATTCCTCTACTGGTTTCAAGCTTCCCAATGGTGCAGAACGTTCCCCTGATGCTGCGTGGATTAAGCTAGAGCGTTGGGATACCATTCCAACTCAGAAACAAGAAAGGTTTGCTCCCATCTGTCCTGATTTTGTGGTGGAGTTACGCTCTCCTAGTGACAAGCTAGAAACCTTGCAAAATAAAATGACCGAGTATATCGATAATGGGGCAAAGCTGGGCTGGCTGATAGACCGCAAGCATCAACGGGTTTATGTTTATCGTCCTGGAGTGGAAACCGAACGGTTAGACAATCCTGCTACTGTTAGCGGTGAGGCAGTTTTGCCTGGTTTTGTGCTAAAGCTCTCGAAAATCTGGTAAGGGTCTTAATAGAATGCGCGAATTTAGAATGCGCGAATTTAGAATTACATTCTTCATTATTTGATCACAAAACCTTTTCCCTATGCATCCCCCCTGCTTCACGCTACTCGGGGGAATTCCGCGAGTTTTGTTAAAAACACCCTGTTGATTGTAAGCAATAATCGAGCAATGAACATTCCACGGCTACACCCAAACACTATTGAAGCAGTTAAGGAACGGTCTGACATTGTGGATGTCATCTCGGAGCATGTGGTATTGCGTAAGCGTGGCAAAGACCATGTCGGTCTGTGCCCTTTCCATGAGGAAAAAACTCCCAGTTTCACTGTCAGTCCCTCTAAACAACTGTATTACTGCTTCGGCTGCCAAGCTGGAGGGAATGCGATTAAATTCCTGATGGAGATTGGCAAGCACTCCTTCTCAGATGTGGTGCTGGATTTGGCACAGCGCTACCAGGTGCCAGTCCAAACCCTCCAACCGGAACAGCGGGAGCAATTACAACGGCAACTTTCTCTACAAGAGCAACTCTACGAGATTCTGGCCTTAGCCACAGCTTTCTATCAACATGCCCTCAGACAACCCCAAGGACAGCAGGCCCTAGAGTACTTGCGCGGTAAAAGGGGTCTGAGTGAGGAAACTATCATTACTTTCGAGCTAGGGTATGCTCCAGCTAGTTGGCAAACCATTTACCGCTATCTGGTGGAACACAAACGGAAGCCAGTGAAGCTAGTTGAGCAAGCGGGATTGATTAAGCCTAGGGACAATGGTGGGTATTATGATGGCTTTCGCGATCGCATTATGATTCCCATCCACGACACCCAAGGTCGAGTGATTGGCTTTGGTGGTAGAAGTCTTGGGGATGAGCAACCGAAATACCTCAACTCTCCAGAAACTCCCCTGTTTGATAAAAGTAAAACCCT
>NZ_JAAHHZ010000182.1:0-10423 GCF_010672005.1 Moorena sp. SIO4A5
AAGTTGCCCTTGCTCGGTTAGCACATCCCCTAAATTCCCCCAAGCCAGAGGAAAATCTGGTTGCCGTTGGATGCACTGTCGATAAAAGGTGATAAGTTGCTCTAACTGCTCTGATTCAATCCAGGTGTACTGTAGGTCTACATAAGCTCGCTTAAAACAGGGGTCAAGCTCAATCGCTTTTTGATAAGACTCTATGGCTTCTTTGAATCGACTTTGCCCTCTGAGCAGTTGACCCAACTGATGATAATCTTTAGCGCTAGAGTTGGGATTACTATCGACTATTTGTCGATAATAGTTCATGGCTTGGTGATTTCGGGGATTATTCTCGACCGCCTGTTGATAAAATGCGATCGCATCTTCCATCTTTCCCTGGGATTGGAGTATCTCCCCGAGACGATAGTAAACTTGGAGTAAATTGGGCTTTAACTCAATCGCTTGTCGATAACAGGTTATGCCTTGGTCTGGTTTTCCCAGAGACCAGAGCCTGTTGCCCAACTTAACATGCTCCTCGGCTTTAGCCCAATTTGGCTCTAGGGTTAGAGCCTGATACCAACACTCCGTAGCCTCGTCCTGTTGACCAGTCTTAGCGAAAACCCGAGCCAAGTTACGGTAAGCTCCAGCAAATTTGGGGTCAATAGCGATCGCTTTTTCGTAACATGCGATCGCTTCGGGCCACTGTTGCTGTTGAGCATACAGACTCCCCCGATTAGCATGGTCTTTAGCCAACTTTAATTGAATTTTCACCACCTTGAGCTGGCCCTGGGTTTGGTCAACAGAATCGTGATCATGACCCGAAGATTGCTTGATATCCCTTGACATCGTTACCGTTAAGACGCTATTTTTTTAACAATCACTATGCGAGCCTGATGCAGAATCTCAAACTGACCCTTAACTGAATCTAGAAACCTATTAATCCCAATTTTAGGCGCTTCTTGTGGTTTAGCCGGATTGCTCCATCCATAGTTATTAACGATCATCAGCCCTCCCACCTTGAGTAGCTTCCAACAAAGTAAAGCATTTTGCTCAGCAATGGTAGCTTTGTGACGCCTGTCGCGAATGTTAGCTAAATCGTAGCAATTGCCATCAAGGGAATTAAGCAACTGCTCAGGTTTTCCCTCTAACCTAGTCACCTTTTCCGCTGCTCCAGTTTTAGCTATATTTCCAGCAAACTCTTCCTGAAAGTGTGGCGAAACACAAGTTAATCGAGCTGAAGAGTTAGTCAGGATTTTATCAAGTAACCAGCAAGCGGAATTGCCTTGAAAACTCCCAATTTCCAGACACTGAGCATCCGCGACACCAGCTAGGGGCTGCAAGTGTTTTTCCCAGACCGGAATTTTAAAGGTAAACCTATCCTGGGTGAATCGATAATCCTTCTGAGCACACTGATCCCAACCCCGCAATTGAGCAGCTTGTTGATAACAAGTGTAGGCTTCGGTCAACTCACCTTTTTTTACCAAAGCATCCCCGAGTTTAACATAAGTCCAGGGATAGTCACCCACTGTCGCAATGACCGCACGGCATGAGACAATCGCTTCATCCCACTTCTGCTGTTGAATCAACAGTTGGATCAGTTCCCGATAAGCTCCAGGAAAATTTGGATCAACCTCAATCGAGCGGCGAAATGCTGCAATCGCTGTGTCCACCATTCCTTGTTTGAGCCAAATCCCAGCAATTTTATAGTGGGCCTTAGCTTGATTTGGGTCAAGGTCGATTAACTGACGATAACATGCGATCGCATTCTCCCACTTCCCCTGGGCTATCAAACAGTCTCCTAACTCGTAGTAAGCTGCCCATAGGGTGGAGTCACGCTCAATCGCATTTTGGAAACAAGCAATGGCTCGATCCGGTTTACCCTGAGCCAGGAACGCTTTCCCTAGTTTATAATGTCCCTGAGCATTGGCTGATTTGGGTTTCAGGCTCAGAGTCTGATACCAACACTCAATTTCCTCGTCTTTTTTCCCCAGCTGAGAATAGATTTCTGCCAAACTCCAGTAAGCCTCAGCAAAATCTGGCTGGAGGCGTATAGCATGATAGTAGGATGCGATCGCTGCCTGCCACTGTTGTTGACTGCTGTATATATTTCCTATTTTAGCATAGACTTGCACTAAATTCGGTTTGTCATCGAACACTCTAGAGTGCCAGAAAATTGCATCATCAAACCGACCCATCCCTTGCAAGATATTGCCTAAAACTCGGCAAGTCGAGGCAAAATCAGGTCGATTTGGAGATGGACTTTCCAACGCTTGCTCACAAGCGGCAATTGCTTCAGTTAAGTAAGTGTACATGAGAGGGAACAGGGAACGGGGAACAGGGAAAAGGGAACAGGGAGCAGGGAGCAGGGAGCAGCGCTACTTGATTAACTTTTGCCTGTTGCCTTTCCTTCATAAAACATGTTCACAACTCAAATCAAGCATTCAGCGGTCAGTGGTCAGCGGTCAGCCCTTGGCCTTTGGCACCTCAAGTATCGCGGCACAGGCTTCTAGCAGTATCGTGGCACGCTGTGACCTAACCAATAGCCTATCAGCTGATTGCTGATTGCTGATTGCTGATTACTGACCTACTAAAGTATCTCAAAACCATCATCAGTTTTATTAATTTCAACATCCAAACCTGAACTCAATTGAGCAATGGTTTCCCCATCCACTTTTAGCTGACCAGTGATCGAGTCGTAAGTTACGATAGTCTGGTCATCAACCCCTGGAATCACGATCCGATCTTCTCCAGACTTAAACTCAGTAATAATATCCGGCTGATCGTCAAAGAACTCGAAGGTAAATGTATCCTCTCCAGGACCCCCGATCGCCACATCAGTGCCTGGTCCTATGATCAGGTTATCATCTCCTTCTCCACCCAGCACCACATCATCGCCTTCACCGCCAGTGATTTGGTCATCCCCTGCTTGCCCCAAGAGCACATCATTCCCGTCACCACCGCTAATCTCATCGTTTTGATTACCAGTCTGAATAATATCTAGACCATCGCTCCCCCTAATATTACTTCGTTCATCGTCTGGTCCTAAGATAACGAAGCCGTCTTCATCATTTGGGATAACTTCAAGATCTGGGTCAGCAAACATAGAAGACATCTACTATAACTCCTTCTTTATCCTAGTTGATATTACCACCTATCAACTATAATTTATTACAGATTTTTTCGCCACAAACAAGATTAGTTTTTTTGTATTCTCAAATAGTTAGTATTTCTACCGAAGATAGTGTGTATAAAAACGCGCTTATTGACCACTAGGTCTGATCGGACTGGTTATTTATCAAAAAACATTCTCTGAAAAACTAAAAGTCCCGCCCAATCGCCCAATAATTATTATTTATAGCAATTATTGCCTAAGATTGTTACACAGCAAGTTCGGTAGAGCCCAAATAGTTTTACTGAATCCATGGCATCCTTTGCCTCCTTATTGGTTATGCACCCTTGAGCATAGCTGATTTAGGCCAGTAATTTTCATTACTGAGTAAAGGGAATCTAGGTTAACTAATATATCTTCTGTTAGTGAGCTAGTATACATAAGTTTGCGAATCGGTTGACAGTCAAAATTCTCTCCTTTTACATAATAATGTTTTAGTCCCATTTGTTGGCTAATAATCCAGTAATCTGTTCTCACATAATTCGGTGAAACTAGTTCTATAATTTGAGTGCCAGGGCGACAAAATACCGTATTGGTCAGACCAGCGCCATGGGGAGCAACAATTGCTTTAACAGAAGCAAATAAAGCAACTTGTTCCTTCACAGATAGGCTTTCTAGGGCAATGGTAATAAAACCAAATTGGGATAGCAGCTCCTTGACCTCAGTTTCATTGATAACTTGTCGATGTCTGGCTTGCGCTCTAGAAATGTAGATCCGCTCTGGGTATCTTAATTCCAGAGTTTGCGGTAGAAACCTCTGTCTGAGAAAGTTAATAGTACCCTGCGGTACCCAATCAAAATGTCCGGGAAAGGAGGGTAAGACTAACTCCTGGGCTTGAATATGGGGGTAGCGATCGCTGGAGATAATTTTGTTAGCAGGAATGCCTAAGTAATTGAGGGTTTCTTGTTGAAAGGGTTGCTGTGGCGTATTGATCAAAAACCAATCAATCTTAAGGAAATCTATCCCACTGCGGCGCAGGATTTCAATTCTAGGCAGGACATCAAACATCCAGTGGTAGTAGCCATGTCCAGACAGTCCCGATAGAACCGCTACTGTGCCATCAATGTACTCTAAAGGCGGCATCTGATCCAGACTAAATATTCTATGGTTTCTGGGGTCGTAATGCTCACATCCAGGTAAATACCATGGGTAATTTCGAGAGAGGTCAGATAGCAAATAATCATCTGGAGTAATGATGGCGATGCTATGACAAATCTTCCAGTAACTGCTTTGGGGGGCAATCCAAGCCCGTCCTTTTGGGATAGTCGCCACAAAGACAGTAGGGGAATCCACAGAAAGTGTTTGCGGTGGCTGACACTGATAGACCCTCTTGCCGAGATGAATCGACTGAAACTGGTTACACAGTCGTCTCATACATCGATTACAGGTAACACCGCCACATTGAGGCTGGGACTGAGACTGGGACTGAGACTGGGACTGAGACTTGCTGCCTTCAACAGATATAGGAGCCAGGGCAGAAACTGGCGGCGCTACCATGGACATGGTGTTGATATCGTTTGGGAAACCATTGCCCTGGGAACAATGGTTCACAGAACCTTCAATTTCCCTCGATCCCGTATATTGCCAATCCTTGTCGATGGTTGACCAAGGTACCTCTATGTAGTAGCAGCCATGGCACTCTGTGTTTATATACCACTCTCTAGTCGCTTCATAAATGCCCTTGGTCGGGTGAGGGGGTTGGGAGGTAAGAGGCTTAGCACTATAGTTATCTTTCGGCTTAGCACTATAGTTATTTCTCGGCACGTTATCTATAGGCAAGACTCCGAGACTACCAAGGTTACCGCTCACCTTGCCCTCTTCTAAGTGCTGATGCCAGAGGGATTGGTAGTATTCAAGGGCTTGCTGGAACCGCTTTTGTTTGCTCAAGACTTGCCCTAACCGTAGATAAATCTGAGGATGAGCTGGTTGCAAGGCTAAACCCATGTGATAAGTCATCACTGCTGCATCCAGTCGCTGCTGCTCGGCTAAACAATCCCCTAAGCGTATATACAACTCAACCTGGTCTGGCTGAATCTGTAACGCTTTCTGGTAATACTTTTCCGCCTGCTTTGCTGCACCATACTCAAACAAGGTATCCCCTAAATACAAATAAGTCTGCCACAGATATAGGCAGACTTGGAAAGTATCTTCTTTGTTCCGTAGTGCCTCAAGAAATCCAGAACAATAAATTTGCGATCGCTCAAGTATGTCCTGGCCTGGTAAACCTTTAGCACGTTGGCAATAAGCCTCCACAAAAGCTGGTTGCAATGCGATCGCTTTTCGTAAATAGTCAAAGGCTAGGGCTAGTTTCCCCTGAGCCATCAAGGCGTTGGCGCATTCACTGTAGGTCAATATCTGTTCTGGATCCAGCCTCAGCAGCCTTTCAAAATACTGCACTGCTATCGGATAATTCCCCTTCTGTTGCCATAACCGACCCAGATTTAAGTAAGCTGATTTTAGCTCTGGGTTTAACTCAATCGCACTACTGTATGCCACCAGAGCTTGACCTGCCTTACCTTGTGCTTGCAGCACCTTACCCAGGTTATTATACAGAGTCCCACACTTAGGATTATGGTCGATACCTTGTTGGTCGATACCTTGTTGATAGACTGCCTTTGCTGCCTCGAATTGTTTTAGCTCAAAGAGAACACAGCCCAAGTTATTATAAGCGCTGAGGTAATCTGGCTGGTTGGTAATGGCTTGGCGATAACTGTTGCTGGCTTCCTCTAACTGACCCCGTTGACCATACAACACTCCTAGGTGATAGTGGGCTTTGGCATCCTTGGGGTTAAGTGCGATCGCTTGCTGATAGCTTTCTTTGGCAGCATCCCACTCCCACAGCTTGTGCCTCGTGATTCCTAGATTGTAATGGTACTCACCCTGATCCGGCTGTAGCCAAACCGCTTGTTGATAATGCCATGCTGCTGTTGTGAGCTCCTGGAGTTGACTATATAACTCACCTAGGCAAGCATGAGTTTGAGCTTGCTCCGGTTGGAGTTGCAGCGCTTTACTATAGGCATAAATTGCCTCCCTCCGCTTTTCCTGAGCAGCTAGGGCAAAGCCTAGTAAAACATTGAATTCCTCAGAATCAGGCTGCCGTCTCAAGGCTTGCCTACAAGAAGCAACGGCTTGACCCCATTGCTTGTTGGCTAAATAAGCCTTGACTTGTTGGTAACTTGGTTCAACCTTGATCATTAGGCAGCTATCGGGTTAGAACTAGCTTGGGCAGTTGACTGCTCCCACCGCTAAATCGAACGCGCCCCGCGTCGGCTAAGCCGGACGATTATAGCGGGGGATTCTTAAGAGCATAAAACTCTTACTGGTTGAGCCAAACAACCTCTAAACCCTCCGATACAATCATTGGGGTTACTTGTGTGCTTGCGAATTATATTTAGCGCTCCGTTGCAATCAGCGTTAATCAACCAACCTTTGCTAGTTCGGTATAATCCACGTTTGATTCTCTTACCACTGAACTTGTAGGATTTTGGGTTGTCAGCATTCCACACAGGCAATTCATCTTTATCCAAGCTAGATGCTTTACTGGTGTAAGATTCTTCCTGTTCGATCATTTCGATGCCATATCGTTGACAGAGGCTTTCCAGCTTGTCCTTGAATGTATATATCGGAATCTGGGTGAACTTTTGATTGTTTCGTTTCCCTAGATTGACCTTTTGTTTTAGGTCGGGGTTGTAACCAATAACAATCTTGCTGATCTTATTATTTCTGCACCAATCTACAACATACCGAGCTGCTTTGTTAGTGAAATCTCTGACTTTGTGATTCCGCTTTCTTAGTAACTTAGCCTGTCGATTCGTCAAGGCTTTAATGCCTTGTAAGTCTTTGATAGACTGAAGTTTGGAGTTGCGTTTATTGTACTGATTGTCAGACTTTATTCGCTTACCATCAATAATGAACGACTTTTGAGTAGTACTGACACATGTGGCAAAATTCTCAAGTCCTAAGTCGATACCTAAGATTTCGCCAGTCTGTTCGACCTGTTCTTCAGATTCATCCTCGTAACAATAACAAACATCAAAGTATCTTGCCCCATACTTAGGGATAATACGGATTTCTTTGACTGTTTTAGTTCTAAGTCTTTCAGGAACAGCAAACTGAACTGCCCCATGCTCTCGTTTGAATTTACAAGACATTGGAACAGTGAACAGCCAGTCTTTTCCTGGTAATTTTTCCCAGTCACGCTTCCTGATCGGGATAACTAAGAGAAAATGTCCATCTTTTGGGAGGTACTGTGGAAGTCTAATCTTTTCCTGATACCCTCCACTAGACTTAAGCTTTAACAACCCGAAGAAAGACTTGAAAGACCTATCAACAATCTTCAATGTTTGTTGCGCAATATCCGTCGGCAACAGTTTATAATTATCATTTTCTTTGGAATGATAATAATTCCTTTCGTATCGCAAATGTTTACGTTCTTGAAAGAAATACTGACGGACATTGTAGAGTCCCACGTTGAACATGTTCTTGCTCAAGTGACACATCTGCTTGAGAGCTAATATCTGCTGTTCGTCTAAACGCAGGTTATTAACTTGAGTTAGCATCCAGTCCTCCGCTAACAACATAGTTATTCTAGAGGAAATATTTAAAAAGTGCAAGTAATCTAGTCTCCAATTTCCAAGGGGCTGTGTGGGTCACCTGCGTCCGCACTTTATACGCCCCGTCTCCCGCTAACCCTACTGGTATAACGGGAGTCCCCTTGGAGTTTTTGATGGATAGTTGAACTGTCCCCCGCGTTCAGCCAGCATCGCGGTTTTCAGCCGTTAGAGTTGTGATTATTAACGTCTAGTTAAAACGAGTTCAGATAACCGTAACAAATAACACTAAATTGCTAACTGGTTATTAGGAATTTTTTAGTTGTCATTCCCTATTACTCATTACCTACACTACGAGATTACCTAGACCAGTATATAGCAGGAAACAAAAAAAGTTAATTTTCACAGTTTTAGAATTTTTTGTTGTTATTTTACATAATACTATTTCGCTATATTTTTTTTATAAACAAACTTCTTTTGCAAACTTTTTACATTGTGATCATTAAATCTTCATATCTGTTTCATAAAAATGGCTAATAACTATAGGGATCAGTGTAGGAATTCTGAGAATTTTTGTCCCGAAGTTCCCTGTTCCCTGTTCCCTGTTCCCTGTTCCCTGTTCCCTGTTCCCTTTGCTATATAAAGCTATAGCAGTGCTCAATGGGGTGATGGGAGGGTATGAAATGATACCACAAGTCAGTGTAATTATTCCCGCCTATAATTGCGATCGCTATATTACTGAAGCAGTGGAAAGTGTGCTGAATCAAGAAGCCTGTTCCTATGAGGTAGTGGTAATTGATGATGGTTCAACAGACCAGACTCGATCAGTGTTGCAACCCTATAGCGGACGCATTCGTTACATTTATCAAGAAAACCAAGGAGTCTCCCTTGCCCGCAACCATGGCATTAAATTAGCCTTGGGTGAATTTGTCGCATTCCTCGATGCCGATGACTTTTTCCTGCCAGGTAAGTTAGCTGCCCAGTTAGCAGTTTTTGAAGCACAACCCCATCTGGGAATTGTCCATAGTGGTTGGTATCGTGTCGATTCCCAGGGTAAGCTACTGATGACAGTGCGTCCATGGGAGAAAGTACCAGAATTAAACTTAGAAAGTTGGCTACTGTGGAAGCCAGTTCTGCCTAGTGCGATGATGTTCAGTCGCCATTGGCTAGAGTCCGTTGGCGGGTTTGACCCCAGGTTTCCACCCGCTGAAGATACAGAAATAGTGTTACGGTTAGCCCTCAAGGGTTGTCCTGCCGCTTGGTTGCGTCAGGTAACCGTAGGCTATCGGCAGCATCACCAAAGTGCTATGCACAAAGGATTGCCTCAAGCTCGCTCCCTGTCGGCAGCCATTGACAACTTCTTCCAACAGACTGATTTACCACAAGCAGTCCGTCTATTAGAAAATCAGGTGCGCTATGGAACCCTAGTATGGATTGCTTGGTATTTATATAATACAGGACATCCCAGGGAAATGATCAAGTATTTACAACAGGCTTGGGGCTATAGTCCTTATTTACCGATGGAGACAGTAGTACATTGGGCAGAGAATTTTGCCGAGTTTTCCAGGAATTGGGGCGGGGAGTTTGATGCTGATGGGTTGGGGAAGTCACCGGAGTGGCAGGAGTTGATGCAATGGGTGATGGCTCAGGCTAGAGAGACGATGTTGGTAGGTGGGTCTAGCTTGTACTAACTGAAACTACTGCATCAGTTGGTAATGGGTCATGGGTCATGGCTCGGGAGTAATTCTACTTAACTATTACTACTTAACTATTACTACTTAACTATTACCCATGAGCAACTGATGCTCCTGGACATTATATCAATTGCTTATATTGTGCTAGTTAAATGTGTATCAGCTTTGTAGCAATTGCGAAAAATCTTGCTACATAGTAATGACCCACTAAATCTCATCTTCCCATCTCTCCATTTCACAATTTTGCCATTTTGCCATCATCTGTAGGTGGAATCACTGAAATGCTTATGGTGATTACTTTCAAGGGTCAAACGTCAACAAAAGTTATACATAACATACAGAAGTTATACATTAACGCAAACCTGTTGGCAAACCGATAATTGCTACGCTGATTTCCCCGAAAAAAACCTAAACTCTTATTTATGGTTTATAAATATATTTATCAGCTTCACGGTGAGCGGATTTTGAAAAATCCAATTAACCAAAAAAAAATCTTAGTGATTAACCTGACTTCAAGCTTAGTCTTGAAGTTTTCATTTTTAAGTATTAAATTTTACCTATTTGGATTATTCCCATCAGCTTGATTTATCAAAGATATAATTCAGACAACAACACCTAATAAAAATGATAACTTTATTTATTGTTAAAAATAAATTTTTGGCCGCCCACCCAACCAGTATTCCTTGGATTAATGACTCCTACAACTGTCAAGCAACGGGAAGAGCTTGGGAACAGGGAGACTGTTGGGACTATGAACATTATCGCAACTGGTGATGGCGGGATTAATTTTTAAAAGACTATAGGTAAGCATATGCGCTACGCGCACGCTGCTTGAGGTGCCGTCAGCCGTGAGCTAAAAGCTCACGCTACTTGAGGTGCCGTCAGCTGAATGCTTACGTTCCCAGATCCGCTACTCCCTACTCCCTACTCCCTACTCCCTACTCCCTACTCCCTACTCCCTACTCCCTACTCCCTACTCCCTACTCCCTACTCCCTACTCCCTACTCCCTACTCCCTACTCCCTACTCCCTACTCCC
>NZ_JAAHHZ010000183.1:0-10183 GCF_010672005.1 Moorena sp. SIO4A5
ATGCGATCGCGGATCATCACTGTGGCAAAACCGCCCCTGAGCAACGCGACTCTCTAGATTAATTCCAAAGGGGATGACCATGCCTAATTTTTGTTTGCCCATCCTCAAGTCATATCTTCTGAGTTTCTTCAGTTTTTTGAGCCCAACCATCACCAATCTTTCCGGATCTAGTCAATTTCCTGGCGGATTTAAGAGTTATAACGGATGTGATCAAAGTAAATCTCCTGGATAATTTACCCCAGCAGTTAGCTGGGGTTTTTTTTTGTAATTGCCTAACACAGTGATGCGATCGCCGATCATCACTGTGCCAAAACCCCCTCGCTTATCAACCTAAGGATACAAGCCCCTGAATTCATTTATGGAAAAAGACTATTTGAATTGGAGCGAAGCGATGTTTCAATGCCTCGAATTAATTCCTGGGGTATTTTTTAATTTTGAATTGATAATTTTGAATTGGAGCGAAGCGAGTGACCATGGGTAATTTTTGTTTGCCAATCGTCAAGTCTGTTATTCTGAGTTTCTTAGGTTTTTTGATACCATCTACCTATCAACCACCCACTTATGGGAATAATTATGAGCTAAGTAGCACACAACCGACTCTCCAATCAATTGACAACAAAAACTATACTCAAGCTCAAATTGATTATTTTTTGGAAATTGCCTTAGGCTCGGAATACGGCTCCTCCAATCCTACTATCAAAAAATGGGACAGGAATGTGAGGATTAAGGTAATCGGCTTGCCAACCCCTGAAGATTGGCAGACTTTGTCAACCGTTATTGATGAAATAAATACGATTACTCAAGGTTCAATTCAAATAAACTTTGATGATAATAATCCCAATCTCAAGATTTATTTTGTTCCCGAATACGAGTTTCGTCGCTATGAGCCTAACTATCGACCGGTCAATTTTGGGTTTGTTCGGACTTGGTGGAATAACCAGGTAATTTATAAGTCAAGAATTATGATTTCTACAACTAGCATTACTCAAAAAGCACGGTCTCACCTAATCCGAGAAGAGCTCACCCAATCTATAGGACTGATGAGGGATTCCTATAAATACAGAAATAGTGTATTTTTCCAAGGGTGGACTGATACGACTGAATATGCGGAGATTGATCAAGCTGTGATAGAAATGTTATATCGACCAGAAATTCGTCCCGGAATGACTAAAGCAGAAGTTATCAATGTTCTGAATAGCCTTAGGTTTGCGAGGTAATCATAGCAGTAGGGTGCGTTATTAACGCACCTTACAGATAGAGTTACTGGGTAGGTTCTGTGCTATAAAGATTCAGATTAGAAGAATTTAGAGGTGGTGTAAGGACCATAGACCCAATTGCCACTGTTCAGCTGTAGCCAATTCCCATTTCTAGCAACCACAGGTTTGAGTACAGATCCACTGCTTACACAGGTAACAGCCTGACCAGTACCAGGACCAGGGAGTGCTTTCAAACACCCACCATTGGGAGTCTTGACTTTGATTCCTGATTCCAAAATCGGACTACCGCCACCGCCTTCACTACTTTCATCAAATAATTTAGAGGTAGTGTAAGGAGCATAAACCCAATTGCCACTGCTCAGCTGCAGCCAATTCCCATTTGTAGCAACCACAGGTTTGAGTGCAGATCCACTGCGGACACAAGCAACAACCTGACCAGTGCCAGGACCAGTGAGTGCTTTCAAACACCCACCATTGGGAGTTTTGACTTTGATTCCTGATTCCAAAATCGGACTACCGCCACCGCCCTCACTACTTTCATCAAATAATTTAGAGGTAGTGTAAGGACCATAAACCCAATTGCCACTGCTCAGCTGCAGCCAATTCCCATTTTTAACAACCACAGGTTTGAGTACAGCTCCATTGCTAACACAGAAGACAGCTGCGGAAGTATCGCTCGGACCTTTGCGTGCAGTCAAACAACCACCACTTGGAGTCTTGACTTTGATCCCTGTTTCCAAAGCCGCAAACACTGGAGCCGTTACACTCAGACTCGCTAACCAGACCGCACATCCTAGTAAACCGAGCCAAGCAGTGTTGGGAATTTTAAACCAGTTGAGGTTGAGTTCTCTTAGATCTAGATCACAATCAATACCTACTGCTTCTTCATAGGATTCATAGGAATGAGTGTAAGCAAGTACTTCCACGTTTTTCTCCTTTTTTAAGTTTTATTAAGTTTTGAGGCAATTATGATCATAATTTCCCCTAAAGTTGAGGGAAAATAGATTGCTTTGCTGTCAGGTGGAAGACCCAAGGGTAATCGGTAATCGGTAATCGGTAATCGGTAACTGACCCAACTATACTTGATGTCATTCTTTTGTTCAGCAACGCCAAATAGATGGCTGGAAAAAGGTTATAAGACAATTTCCTACCATAGGGGAAAATTTAAGCAAAAAAAAATAATTGCCTGATTAAACGATAACGTTGTGTGAAGCGTTCGCAAAGCGTGGCCAAAGGCCAATCGCATAAGCGCGTTTTTATCTGGGTTGTAAACACACTTCTTGCTGTAAAAGGCATGGATGGAAAAGGCTTGCAGACAATAGGGGAAAGAGCTCCGAAGTTTTATTGGACAAAAAAAAAGACCATATAGGTTTACATCTCATTTAAAAAGGCTATATTGCAATAGACAAAAAACCAACCCTATCCCCAGCCAAATTAAAAAACAATACCTTGTCAGATCTAAGGCTTGGTTAATTTTGCCTGGTGTGATATCGTAGGTAGGTTTTCCTAATAAGGGTTTTTGCTTGACAACACCACTGTAAAAATTAGTCCCCCCCAGCTGAACCTCCAAAATCGCAGCAAAAGCCGATTCACTCCAGCCAGAGTTAGGACTCGGATCAGCAATAGCATCACGGCGACACAGACGCCAGACCTGCTGAGGTTTTCCAGACATCAAGGCTAGGGTAAATACGGTTAATCGACAGGGGATCCAGGTTAGTAAATCTTCAATTTTAGCACTAAACCAACCTAAATGCGTGTAAGGCTCTCGGCGGTAACCGACCATCGAATCTAAAGTACTGGCAGCTTTATAAGCTAAGGCAAGAGGAACACTACCAACCCCAGGAATCAACGCTCCAACAATGGCATAAAACAGAGGGGCTGTGACCCCATCGGTAGTGTTTTCCGCCACCGTTTCTAGGACAGCTCGTAGGATTTCCGACTCACAAAGATTTTCTGTATCACGACCAACATATTGACTTAATCGAGAACGGGCTAGTTCTAATTCTCCGGCAGTTAAAGGCTGTAATACATCCATTGCTGCTGCTCTAAGAGAGCGACCAGCAAAACAACTGGCTAGCAAGATCGTTCCTATGCCTATACCCAAAAAGGGATTGAGCCAGATTCCTAGGAAGACAATAAACCATCCAACTACTCCACTCCCAATAATTAGTCCAATACCCAACCCAATTCCTGCTAGGCGTTGTTGCCAAGGCTGCTGCCAGAAGTGAATTGCTAACTTAGTGAAGTGAGAGATTACCCAGCCCATAACCTGCACTGGATGGACCCAACCCCAAGGATCACCGATCAGATAATCCAGACTAGCCGCCAGCAGCAAAATGACACCATTAGTATGGTTATTACCCAGGATTTGAACCACTACTTTCTAATTTTATCGACATTCTCTTCCCAGTTAGCCCCATCGAAAGGGACAAGGGTAAATCGAGATAGAACATCACCGTCAAGACAACGTAGGTTGACAGAAATCCCATTGGGATGAGAACGGGGTCGATAGAAAGGATGAATGCCACAGATTTGGCAGAATGTGTGCTTCGCCGTGTGAGTGTTGAAGGTATAACTAGTCAACACTTGATCTCCCTTAAGTAAGCTAAATTGCTCAGGGGAGACAATCAGGTGTAAGATGCCCTTTTTTTTACACATCGAACAATTGCAATCAATTGCCTCATGCTTTTTTACAATTACCCGGAAGCGGACAGCGCCACAATGACAGCCCCCCTCATAAGTAATCGGTTCGTTACTCTTTTTCATGAACAGAAAAATTGATTCAAACAACGAAACTGGTTTCTTCTCCCATAGCCGCTTGCCAACTACGGGCATCATAATAAAGATCGGCAAGAGTTATAGTGTACAATGCTTCTTTAAGCTTTTGATGCAAACGATGCCAAAGTGTAAATGTAACCCAGTCTTCGGCTTGACCAGCGTCTGGGGTATGGTGGGGTAGTGGTTCGATGGTTTCACCCACTGCTTCTAGGATTTTGCCGAGGGAAATTTGTGTGGGTTCATGGGCTAATTGATAGCCTCCTTGAGCTCCACGAACTGACTTGACTAAGCCAGCACGGCGCATCTCAATCAGTAGTTTTTCTAGATATGGAGCTGGTAGACCTTGCCGTTTAGCGATCGCTCTAACCGATGTCGGTCCATACCCTGGTCTTAGGCTCAGATCTAGTAGTGCCTTAACACTGTAGTGTCCACGAGTGGTGAGCTTCATAATAAAATAGCAATCCAATCGGAAAGTGGACGTGGGAGTTAACGGGACAATTTCTTTGAAAGACTAAAGTCGGAAACGATTTTATGACCTGTTTAAAGATCACGCTCGTTTAATCCACTCAGCTATCAGCATCAAGAGCCGGGGGAACCAAGCAACCCTCTCATCCTGAAGACTATACTTTGAGCGGTATGCTTTTAGCTATGCCTTCAAGCCAGAAGCTTAGATCTTAGACTATCAATGGCTGATAGCTGATAGCCCGTTGGCTGAATGCTAAGCTCAAAGAAACTCGCTTAATACTGTCACCCAATGGAGATAGCCATTGACTTGTGACAGGGATGGAAAGTACAGGTGGCTGGTGAGGAAATTGCCTACAAGAGTAGCCCATACTCTTTTAGCCAATTTTCCCGTGACCCTAGGCAATTTTCCTGTGACCCAGATGATCGGAGTTGTTCACGACCTATTCACAACCTATTGCTGTAGTTGAACGGTAGTTAAAAACTGACTATTAACGAACACAGTTGACACTCTCGGTGTAATATAGTCTCATATACTGATATTAAACTAAGATTTTGTTATCTTAGTTGACAGTCAGTCCAGTAGAAATGCTGGATACCACTTAAGTCCTTAGTATTAGATTCAAGTTGATGGCTAGAAAGAAAAACATGGCTGCTCCGACGCCTCCTCTGAAGGACGAAGCATTGCTTGATAAAGTAAGAGAGCTAGGTAACCTGAGCAAAGAAGAAAAAGCTAGAGCCTGTGGCTACTACACCGTGACAAAAAACGGAGTAGAGCGAGTCAATATGATGAAGTTCCTCAATGCCCTTATTGATGCGGAGGGGATTGAATTAGACAGCAAAGTCAATGGCAATGGTCGTGGCGGACGCAGTGCCAGCTATCGGATTAGTGTGCAGTCTAACGGCAATCTTCTGATTGGCTCGGCTTACACGAAACAAATGGGTTTACAACCAGGGGACCAGTTTGAAATCACCCTGGGACGCAAGCACATTCACCTTAAACAACTTGATGAAACAGAAGAAGAAGCACGTGAGGCATCCTGAGCCGAATAGACAAGGCTTAGAACGCCGTAATCGGTAAATGTGCTGTCGCTCAAAACGTCAGCATTCTCCCGTCAGTTATCAGCATTAGCGCTACTTGAAACGCTGTGCTTGCCAGCCATTCATGATGCCCTCAAGAGAACCAATCCACGAGGCTTTAAACGGTAAGCGTGGTTTGAAAAGGAGCCCATAAGCTTACTCTCTTGATAAACCCAGGCTCCCAAAACATTAGCTGTTTGCAAAGCTGGAAAGTAGCGCGTCAGCTGACTGCTGATAGCTTAATGCAAACCCGATCACTGTCTGTTACGAAAGCGGTGTATCAATTTCCATCCCCATTTATGGAAACTTCCCAATCTAGCTTTTAATCACTCAATTGGGATATTGTTTAAAGAACACCCAGTCAGGGGCATCATCAATTCTTCTGGCTGGCTTCAATTTCCATTGCTCAAGGAGACCAGTATTAAGCAATAAGTTGAACTAGATCAGAAATTGCCAAATCCCATGGTCAGAAGACATCAAAATCAGTAGTGAAAGATAGGTTCCCCAGAATAAAATTACCATAAATTGTCTATCCCGTCGCGCAACCAGCATCCCTGCTATAACCATGGTTAAAGGGACACAAGCGAAGAACAGCCAGGAGCTGAGGTCAAAAGCTTTCCTAATCCCGAAGTGAAGCATCACAGTAATAGTAGCAACACCTAGTAGACTTAACCCAATACTCCAAAAACGGGGATAAGATTTGCTAGAAGGCCAATGCCAAATATCTGTCAGTTGGGCTCCACCAGCAAGGGCTAATGCTGGGTAAACTGGCAACACATACCCAGGCAATTTAGTGGCAATAAGGGAAATGGCGATCAAGTAACCGCCAGCCCATACCAGTACCAATTTAGCCCAGCCCCAATGGCGATTCTGCCAAGCCTGCTGTAACCAGTAGGAAAAGAACAGTAACCAAGGTGCGGAAAATTTTAAGATTTCCCCCAGGTAATACCAAGGGAGGCGATTTTGCCCATCCACTGCTGTCCAGATCGGGCGTAGGGACTCGTAGAGAATGGCTTTAGTTGTAGTAACGGCTCTTTGATCCTGTACCAGTAATGGAACAGTGTACCAAGCAAGAGCAGGACTATAGCCTAGGAGCAATCCCAACCACCAATAAGTAGACGTGAGGAGTCTGGGCGTATCCCATGCTAGAAACAACAGAGCGATCGCTGTGATCAACAATGCCACCAGGATCCCCTTAGTGAGGAAAATCAAGCCTAATCCGATCCCCGCTGCCAGTGACCAGCGTGAGTCCCGACGCGATCGCAACACACACCACATCATCAACACCACAAAGCACAGATTAGCTCCATCCAGGATTGCCATACGCCCATAATGGGCTATTGGTAAGAAAGTTAGGTAAATCAAGCTAGAGAAAATAGCCTTCTGACGGCAGGGGAAGATTTCTGTAGCAAGACCATATACTAGCAGTACCGACAGAACACTGAGGATGGCACCAGGTAAGCGTGTAGTCCACTCGTTGACACCACCAAACTGATAAGCCACCGCAATGAGCCAGGCTAGTAGGGGGGGGTGTTCAATTACGGTTTCACCTTCAAAAGTTGGGTAAAGCCACTGCCCAAATTCCCCCTTTGCTGAAAGTAGTTGAGTAGCCAGATGACTTATGCTTTGCTCTACCCCTTGCAACGAGCCACTGCCCAAATTGATGCTAAACAACAATAGTGCTGCCAGGAATAACCCTAACAGCGACAATCTCTCAATCCAGCGTTGAGTTCTACGTATCCGGTTTCCCGAGCCACCCCAAGTAAACGTTTTATGATCCATAAATTTACCTTTACCTTTACCTTTACCAATAATTCATAATTAAAGCTAGAAGTTTAACAAAAAACCATGAACGAAGCTAATTTTACCGTTCCCCACCAGACCACGAGCCATCATCCAATTTTTCGGTTCTACTTGGGGGATTATCCCAATGCTGCTAGCCATCTTATCTAATCTACTAACCCCGTTGTCTGGTGTTCTTAACCACAGCAGTATACTTTTTACCTTTAACCTTTCAATTATGTCGGAAAACTAATCGTCTCTAACTAATCGTCTCGCGCGAGCGTGAACAGGCAATTCTGTTGAAGCTGTTTACCGTCAGTGATAGAATGTCCGTTGTTGAAGTGACGGTGCTAAACTATCCAGCATAAATTAAAACTTAACTTTTTTTGAAATTACCAATCAACGTAGAAAAACCTTTGACCTATGAGTATGACTTATGAGTAGTGTGAGCTATGGGTCGAATTAATGATTAGATTGCTGACCAATGGCAAAGTCTGACAATTATACACAAGATAAACACAATATAAACAAAACTAATTAGACAAGTAGGAGCATGACATGGTAACAGACACTCTCAAACCTCCCCATGACTATTTACAGTGGCGTGGGTCTTATCTCCGGGAGGAACTGTTGCTCAGCAATCGTTTAAGTAAGGCACAACAGCAAACAGCTTTGCTTATAGTCTTGAGTAATTCAAACTTGAGTTTTTCGAATCGAGTGTAAGCAAAGTTAAAAAATCTTCTCCAGAATCCTTACCTGTTAACTGTTCCGAAGTTCCCTACTTCTGTAATAAGTCCTATGAAAGTGATACACTACCAGGACACAAAGGGCATGCTTAAGATAGGCTATAGACGGTTTTATTACTGTGACCTATAGCTCAGTCATTGACCATCGACTGCTACTAGCAATGTTCTAGAACTTACCTCAAGTTCAGATTCACTGCTAACCGATCACTTCTTGACCAAGCCAGCCCATGGAGTTGAACACAGAATAATGAGGAATTTCTACCTAAGTTGATCACTTGCGACACTTACGCATATGGAAAGCTCATTTGAACTAACCCTACAGATGGTTATCGCCATCTTCGCTGGGATCAGTGCCCAGGTAATGGGTGAGTATTTAAAAATTCCCAGCATTGTCTTTTTGCTGATGTTTGGCACTCTACTCGGACCAGATGGCTTCGGTCTTTTGCACCCACAGAAGCTAGGGGTTGGTCTAGAGGTAATTGTTGCCCTCTCAGTGGCAGTTATTCTGTTTGAAGGAGGGCTCAACCTAGATCTGCGGGATCTGGGCAAAGTGTCTGGTAGTCTGAGAAATCTAGTTACCATCGGAACACTGATTACCCTGTTAGGAGGTGGCATGGCGGCTCACTGGCTAGGGGAGTTTCCTTGGCCGATTGCTTTTCTCTATGCCTCTCTAGTGGTGGTCACCGGACCAACGGTGATTAGCCCTCTGCTAAAACAGGTGAAAGTGGATCGACGTGTAGAAACCCTCCTAGAAGGGGAAGGGGTTCTCATTGATCCAGTCGGGGCAATTCTGGCAGTGGTTGTCCTGGACACAATTTTAAATAGTGATGCTGGTGCAAATGCAGCATTTCTGGGTCTAGGTCTTCGTTTAAGCATCGGTGCTGTTATTGGGGGCTTAGGGGGCTGGTTAATGGGGTTTCTTCTCAAGCAAGCACGCTTCATCTCAGAAGAACTCAAAAACTTGGTGGTACTGGCTGGCATGTGGGGTTTGTTTGGCTTGGCTCAGATGGTTCGCTCTGAATCCGGTTTGATGGCAACTGTAGTGGCTGGAGTAGTTATGGGAGCCTCTGACCTGCCTGAAGAGCGCTTGTTGCGACGCTTCAAGGGACAATTAACTGTCCTTGGGGTTTCGATGTTATTCGTACTGCTCTCCGCTGACCTCTCCATCGCCAGTGTGTTTGCCCTAGGCTGGGGCAGTATCTTTACCGTCTTGGTATTGATGTTGGTGGTGCGCCCCATCAGTGTGGTGGTTTGTACTTGGAATAGTGATCTCAATTGGCGGCAAAAATTATTTGTGTCCTGGATTGGTCCTAAGGGAATTGTCAGTGCTTCTGTGGCTTCCTTGTTTGCCATTCTCCTAACGGAACGGGGGGTTAATGGTGGTGACTCGATTAAAGCCTTGGTATTCCTGACAATTATGTTGACGGTAGTTTTACAGGGTTTGACCGCTCGCTGGGTCGCCAAATGGCTAAAACTTAACCCAGAGGAGGAGGCAACTGGTGCTGTAATCATCGGTTGTAATCCGATGAGCCGTCTGATTGCTCGTTTGTTTCAAGAGCGAGGAGAGTCGGTTGTGCTGATTGATACAGACCCAGAAGCCTGCCAAAAAGCAAGGGACGAAAATCTGCGAGTTTTCCAAAGCAGTGGTTTGGATGTGGATGTTCTAGAAGAAGCTGGCATCGAATCGGTGGGAACTTTCCTAGCAATGACCAAGAATGGTGAGATTAACTTGGTATTGGCTCAACGAGCAGCAGAGGAGTTTAATCCACCGCGAGTCTTAGCAGTGTTTCCTCGTGACCCCCAAGTCAATAGCAACAACAATAAAACCAAGGTTAATCAGGCCTTCATTGCACAACTACCGATCAAAACTTGGATCCAGTACATTAATGATGGGCAAATCAAGTTGGGCAAAACCACTCTCAAGGAAGCTGGATTTGGTTTTCAGCGAGCTCATCTCAACGCCTTAATTCGCTCTGGAGAACTGGTACCTTTGCTACTGGAGAGGGAAAAGAGTTTTCAAGTGGCGAGTGGGAATGAAGATTGGCAACCGGGGGATAATATTATTTACTTGCTCCATGACCCTAGACCAAAACTTCTGAAGCGTTTATCCGGTGGGAC
>NZ_JAAHHZ010000184.1:0-10082 GCF_010672005.1 Moorena sp. SIO4A5
AATTCTAAATTCCCGTGAGCATAAACCCCTAAGATTCAGACTCTTCTTCCTCCATGGGTAGACTTATATCAAGAAAAATTAAAAACTTCCCATCAGGCATGAGATGTTTCATGGCTTGGGAATAGCTCCTAGCATCAGAAGGGCTGCAGAACCGAGCGAAAACTAATGGTGGCCTGCCTCGCAATAGGCGAATCACCACCCACGGGTGTAAGCTGGGACGATAAGACATAATTGAGGTATCTCCTTTAAAGGGGAGCCAGAGCCAGCCTTCGGCGTGAACATCTTCGGGCTGGCTCTTACTTTTTTATCTCCATTTTTATGATAGCACAAAAATTTTTAAATTATAGCATATTTTGAAAAGTTTTGTAAATTTTTGGGGGAGTAGGGAGTAGGGAATCGGGAATCGGGAATCGGGTAGGGTGCGTTAGGGGCGGGCTTGCCAGCATGTTCAACCTCCTCGTAAGCAGTGTTGGGATAGTCCGCACCGTAACGCACCACCAGTCAAACTGATTTGGTCTTGGGGTTTTGCTGCGGGATTAGCGATCGCATAAACGAAAGCGCGATCGCATCACCAATACAGAAGCGATCGCATAAACGAAAGCGCGATCGCATCACCAATACAGAAGCGATCGCATAAACGAAAGCGCGATCGCATCACCAATACAGAATTTTCCTGGTCGGTTGAGCAACTAGAGAATTCTAATCAAGAATCGGTGAGCTTCCCCTAAGCATCTGGTGGGTGATCCCCCCTAACCCCCCTTAATAAGGGGGGAACAAGAAGAAGCCAGTTACTGATCTCAGTCCCGACTCCCGACTCCCGATTCGCGCATTCTAAATTCTTAATTCTTAATTCTCAATTCTCAATTCTCAATTCTCAATTCTCAATTCTACATTCTCAATTCTTAATTCTTAATTCTTAATTCTCAATTCTACATTCCCCTAAAAAAATCCCTAGCTGCTTGACAGTCTGTATGAATTTGGGCTTTGAGCTGGTCTAGGGAGGAGAATTTTTGTTCGGGGCGGATAAATTTCTGGAGGCTTACGGTTAGGGTTTGGCCATATAAGTCTCCGGACCAATCGAATAGATGAACTTCGACGGTTAAACTGGTGCCTTTGACGGTGGGGCGCATACCAATATTCATGACACCAGGATGGGAAGATAAATTGGTGTCTCGGTGAGAGGGTTCAGGGGTATGGGAGACTTCGACGCAGTAAACCCCGAGCTTGGGTAAAAATTTGTCTGGGGGTAAGTGGAGGTTAGCGGTGGGAAATCCAATGGTTCTACCGAGTTGTTGACCTTTCTCTACTCTTCCGATTAGGGTGTATGGCCGTCCTAGGAATCGGTTGGCTTTGTCGATATCCCCTTCGGCTAAGGATTGGCGAATGCTGGAACTACTGATCCGTTGCTCTTGACGTTTGTACAAGGATACGATATGCACGGTAATACCGTAGGCGGAGGCGATCGCATCCAAATCCGTTGCGGTGCCAGCTCGCTTATGGCCAAAGCAAAAATCCTCTCCGACACTGACTTGCTTTGCTTGGAGTTGCTCCACTAAAATTTTTTCCACGAATTCCTGGGGACTCAGGGAAGCTAACTCCCGGTTGAAGGGTAATAGGGCTAACTGTTGCACACCCAAAACACTTAACTGTTGGGCTTTTTCCGTTGGTGGTGTCAGCAGCTTCCAGGCTTGACCAGAAAAGAATTCTCGGGGGTGGGGATTGAAGGTGGCTACGGTGGGATAGACTAGTTCTAGATTTGGGTCTAGATTCGGGCTAGTGGTTTCCGGGTTACTAATTTGCTCAAGATGGGATGATGTCAGGGCTTGAGCTTGAGCCGTAACTGGCTTTGGCAAAATGGGAGCAATAACTTGCTGATGCCCTAAATGGACGCCGTCAAAGTTTCCAAGGGCAACAGCGGTTGGTGTTAACGCAGTAGTTAGAGATGATGTAATCCACACGCTTAATAGTTTGACATATTTCTCCGCTGCTAGGCAACAGATGCTAATTGCCCCATGAACTCATTTCAATTTAAATTCACCGTCAACCACTTCCACCAGGACAGGTTCACTCTCACCCTCCCCTTGGTTATTAAACTGCAACGGTAACCTAGAGGTTTCATTAGGTGAAAGCTTAATATTGCGGAGTCTGTCGAGAACTAACTCTCGATCGGCGTCCTGAAACAAAGCCTGAATAAAGGCTTGAGTAGCATCGAAACTAGTCGCAGTGCGCCAGTTAACCTCTCCTTTCCATAGTTCCCTAGCTGCTGTAGAAAAGTTTCTGGCATCTCGTGATTCCCTAAACCAGGGGACTGCTATAGTCAACCCTTCCACCGCTTGCCCACCCTCTTTCAAGGTTTGATAATTATTTAAAGTATCCCCACCGAATAACTTCAGCCCTTGCTGATCTTGGTTGTTGGCGTTAGGGTTCAGGTTAGCGTTGGCTTTAGCAATATTAACAGCTGTATTAATGTATTCCACGCTGGGGAATAACATGGCGGCCTTGACTTGATCTTGATAGAGACTGCGTTTTACTTCTTCAGTTATATTCAGGTCGCGATTGTTTAAGTCAATCTCCCGAACCACCTTACCCCCTAGATTTTCAAACACACTTTGAAAATCTTTGTTTAAACTCTTGCTATAGGCACTTTCAGCATCATAGAAAATTACGACCTGGTCTAAGCCAGGTTGAGTTTTGACATGTTGAGCCAGTTTTTTCCCAAGTGCTTGATTAGAAGCAACTGTTCTAAAGAACACGTTTTTCTTGACATCAAGACTGGTTAAATCACTACTGGCGCTGGTGGAGGAAATCATCCCTAAGCCAGCTTTGTCATAGACCGGGATTGCAGCTTTAGTGGCATCACTAGAGTTATGTCCAATTACCCCCAGGATAGACTTGTCCTTAACTAAAGCCTGAGCTATTTTTTTGGCTTGGGCTGGATCGTTGCCATCGTTAGCGATCGCAATTTCGAGGAATCGACCATTTAATCCCTCTGAATTATTGAACTGATCTTGGGCTTCGGCCACCCCTCGCAATATTTCTTTTGCTGTGGATTGTGACTGGTCTATGGGCACTACCACAGCGATAGTGAATGGCTCCAACCCCTGTTGACGCGCTCGGGCATTGTTGTAGTAAATCAGGAATTCTGGATCATTTCGATTAGCCTGCCAAGCTTGGGAAAAACCCTGAGCTGCTGCGTTATAGTTTTGGTTTTGGAATGCTTCAGTAGCACGGTCAAATGTTTTCTTGTCAAATTTATCCTTGTTGTCAATTCTAGGAAATAAGCTGTGCTCACCTCGACTAATAGTAGTAACGACGCATCTAATCCCAAAGACTTTTTGGGCACCGGTTGGACAGGGCTTTGATACGTTATAAAATCCTACACCAACTAGGGAAATAATTGCTACAGCTGCTACTATTTTACCTAACCAATTCCATTGACTAAGGTTCTGATAATTACTGACGTATCTAAACTCACCAGTCATCCCGGAGGTATCAGTATTTTTATCTAATTTTTCAGAATTATCTAATTTTTCATAATATTCAATTTCCAGTAGTTTTTCTAGTGCCAATAGATTGTCTTGCTCAATTTCCAATACTTGCTTGAACTGTTTTTTTGCTGTTTTTAATTCTTGTTGCTCGATTAACTGATTGCCATAATTGAGTAGCGATCGCACCAACCCATCTTTGTTACAGATTTGGTCAACTTTATAGGCTCTTTTGTAATAGGTAACCGCTTTGTAAAATTTTCCGCTATCTAGATATCCTTCAGCTAGGGCAAAGACAGCACTAAAATGATTAGGGTTTAGTTCCAACACCTGTTCATATAGCCTTAGGGCTTTGGTAATTTCCCCCTGTTGATACTGGGTAGTGGCTTGTTGATAGATGGGATTAGTTTGCTCTTGCCCTAGTTTTTCTAGTTCTAGGATTTCTTGCTGAAGTGGGTAACGTTTAATCAACCAGCGCCGGATAAATTCAATGGTTATCTTCTGTTTGGTTTTATCTAAGAAACCCCGTTCGGCTAGTTGGTCTACTGCTTTAGTTAAGGCCGTTGTTTGAATAACCCCGTAGTGTTCCAGCAGAGTTACAGCAAGTTTCGCCCCCCTAGGGCGTGTCTTCAAACTCTGAGATCCCCCTAAATCCCCCTTAAAAAAGGGGGACTTTGAGTATGGCTCCCCCCTTATTAAGGGGGACTTTGAGTATGGCTCCCCCCTTATTAAGGGGGACTTTGAGTATGGCTCCCCCCTTATTAAGGGGGACTTTGAGTATGGCTCCCCCCTTATTAAGGGGGACTTTGAGTATGGCTCCCCCCTTATTAAGGGGGGCTGGGGGGGATCTAATTTAGCCCCCCAACTTTGGGGGGTTTCTGAGTTAAAGTCCCCCAGAATTGGGGGATTTAGGGGGCTTGCAGTTGGTAGTGAGGTCAATTCATCTGAAAACGGCTGTAATGGCCCATCTGAACTATTTTTATAACTATTGTTAACGGTATTATCCGCCTCGGCAAAGGCAGAGAATACTACTCGCTCTGGAATAGATAATCCGGCTCTAATCCCTGCCAAACCAGCACTAGCATTTTCTAGGGCTTGGTCTACACTGTTTTCCACATCTTCTGGGGTGATTTGCCACTGCTCTAGCTCCCTAGCTCTGCTAAAAATAGCAAAGCATAGGACTTGGGTAAAATAGGGATGCCCAGCTGATAAATTGTAAATAGCTTCGATAGCAGAAGTTTCGTAGGTCAATAACCCTGCTGCTGGTTTGGTAATTAGCTCCTGGGTAGTTTGTTGATCAAGTAAGCCAATTTCTTGGGTTGGGGCATCCTTGAATATCTGGAGTAAATTCGGTAAATCTTTGGATTGCTGTTCGACACAAAGAATCAGATATAAATTATCCTGTCGAGCAACTAGGGATTTTAAGTAAGGAAATAAATGCTGGTATAATAGGTGATTATCTTTGGTATTATCTGGGGCATTTAAAGTCTCGAATTCATCCAGCAATAATGCTAGATTTTGGTTACCCAAGCTTTGATAAACTTGGGGCAAAAACTGGTTAGCAAAGAGCGATGGGTCGGTATCTAGGGCGGTAGGGTCAGGCAAGGAAATTTCAGGGGAGTCTAGTTCCAAGCTATCAAGGATTTCTGTGGCCAGTTCTTCCAAAACCTCACCAAGAGAGTTGTGACGGTAGGATTCCAGATCAAAGGGCACAAAGGCAAAGTTATCTAAGTCTACAGATGTAGGAATATGACGGAGTAGGGAAGACTTACCAATCCGCCGTTGACCGTAGACTATCATCACCTTGGTTTTATTCCTGAGGTTATCCTCGATAAACCGGAATAAGCTTCGTCTTCCCCAAAATAAGTCGTGGTCATTATCATCAATTGGACGACCAATTACATAGGGATTTCTAGCAACTGTTGAAATCATTTTTTGTCATCTCCGATAGAGATAGAGATATAAGGTTTACTGCTTTAGTTAGCTTGTTTTTACTTACTACACACTCTATACTATCCAATTATTGAGGTTTTGTATAACTGGTTTTCTAGAGAACTCCCTAGGATGATGTTTAGAATCCTTATATTTCCTCCCCAGGTTATAAATCTAAAATTTTAGTTAGTATTTTTAGTCAGTATTGGTGAAAGGGACTTAGGTGGTATTGCCCCAGGCTTGATGATCATGGCGACTTTTCAACCCCCTCTTGGTCTTACTCTGACACGAATTTAAATTGACCCTCAACTACTTCCACCAGGACAGGTTCACTCTCACGCTCCCCTTGGTCAGTAAACTGCAACGGGAACCCTGAGGTATCACTTGGGAAAAGATGAATATTGCGGAGTCTGTCGAGAACTTGCTTTCGGTCGGCGTCCTTGAACAAAGCATCAATAAAGGCTTGAGTAGCATCGAAGCTAGTAGCAGTAGCCCAGCTAACCCTCCCTCGCCATAGTTCTCTAGCTGCTGTAGAAAAGGTTATTGCCTGTGGTGCTTCGCTAAACCAGGGGACTGCCATAGTCAACCCTTGAACCCCTTTTCCACGCTCTTGCCAGATTGTCTTGTCATATAAAGTATCCCCACCGAATAACTTCAGCCCTTGCTGAACTCGGTTGTTTAAGTTAGTGTTGGCTTTAGAAATCTTCATACTTGTAATCACAGATTTCACGCCCGGAAATAACATAGCCGCCTTGACTTGATCTTTAGAGAGACTATTTTTAACTTCTTTAGTTATATTCAGCTTGGGATTGTTTAATTCAATCTCCCGAACTACCTTACCTCCCAGTTTTTCAAAGTCTTTTTTAAAATCCTGTTTAAAACCTTTACTATAGACACTCTCAGAATCATAAAAAATTACGACCTTGTCTAAGCCAGCTTTAATTTTGACATAGTCAGCCAGTTTTCTTGCAAGTACTACATTAGAAGGCGCTGTCCTAAAGAACACGTTGTTCTGGTCATCAAAACTGTTTAAATCACTACTGGTGCTGGTGGAGGAAATAATGGCTAAGCCACCTTGGTCATATACGGGCAGGGCAGCTTTAGTGGCATCACTAGAGTTATGTCCAATTACTCCCAGGATCGAGTTGTCTTTAACCAAAGCCTGAGCTATTTTTTTAGTTTTGGCTGGATCATTGCCATCGTTAGCGATCGCAATTTCCAACCATCGGCCATTTAATCCATCTGAATTATTGAACTGATGTTGGGCTTGGGCTACTCCCCGCAATATTTCTTTTGCCCCGGATTCTGACTCGTCTATGGGCACTACCACAGCAATAGTGAATGGATCAAAACCTCTTTGACGAGCGCGGGCATTGTTGTAGTAAATCAGCAATTCTGGATCATTGGGATTAGCCTGCCAAGCTTGGTTAAACAAGTTAGCCGCTTCAGAATAGTTTTGGTTTCCGAATGCTTCAGTAGCAAGGTCAATTTTTGTCTTGTTGTCAATTCTAGGAAATAAGCTGCGCTCACCCCGACTAATACTCTGACTAGTATTAGTATGACTACTCTTGGCGATACATGTAATCCCGAAGACTTTCTGGGCACTGGTTGGACAGGGAGTTGATACGTTATAAAATCCCACACCAACCAGGGAAATGATTGCTACAGCTGCTGCTAGTTTGCCCATGTCTAACCCAGTACGATTTGGGGGGGTATGAACCGGAGTGATAGGTTGATTACTAATAGCTGCGATTTTAGCTTTAATATGTTCTAGCTTCTGCCGCGCTAATTGGTGGTCAGGTTCAATGTCCAACACTTGCTGAAAAGGCCTCTTGGCTTTTGTAAATGCTTGTTGGTCGATCAACTGATCTCCATAATTTAGTAGCGATCGCAAAAACCATTCTTTGCTTTGTACTGGCTTAACTTTATAAACTCTTGTATATACTTCTACGGCTTTGCTGAAATTTTTGACCTGGAGATAGCCGTGAGCTAGAGCCAACAGAGCCCTAAAATGATTGGGATTCATTTGCAAAACCTCTTCATAGAGCACTAGTGCTTTCTGAATTTGCCCTTGTTGATACCGTGCAGTGGCTAGTTGATAGATCGGATTAGTTCGGTCTTGGTCTAGAGTCTGCAGTGCTAGTATCTCTTGCCGTAGTGGGTGATACTGAACCAACCAGTGCTGGACTAATCGCACCTTTACTCTACGTTCTGTGTCATCGACGAAACCGTAGCGTTGAAGTCGTTTGGCTGCTTCATACAGGGACTTGGTCTGGATCACACCATAGCGCTTGAGGAAGGATAATGGGTGTTCTGGCACCGTCTGGTGTTGTGAGATAGCTATTTTTTGAGCCTCTGCCACCGCTGAAAATACCACTTGCTCTGGGATCGGTAACCCATCCCACAACCACGCCAATCCCGCTTCAGCTTTTTCAATAGCCTGCTTAACTATAAGCTCCACATCTGCGCTATAAATCCTCCTGTTTTGGTTTTCCCTAGCCCTCGAGAACAGAGTAGAGCATAGGACTTGGGTAAAATAGGGATGCCCAGCGGAGAGTTTGTAAATTTCGTTAATGGCATTGATTTCATAGGTTACCACACCCTGAGCTGGTTTAGTAATTAGTCGTCTAGCACTGAACTCATCGAGAAAACCAATTTCTTGGTAGGGTGGACTCCCAAACACCTGGAGTAGAGTGGGCAAATCATCGAGATTCCGCCCCATTACGGCAATCATAAATAATTGATGGTGCCGTTTAATCAAGTCAGCTAAATAGGGAAAAAATCGGTATTCTGAGCGAGACTTTGGGTTTGTTAAAACATCAAATTCATCCAGCAGAACTACCAAATTTTTACTTTTTAATACCCAATAAACTTTCGGCAAAAATTGTTCAAAAAAAATAGTTGGATCCTTGTCTAACTCTTGTTCCGAGGGCGGGGTAATATAATCTTGCTCTAGATCAAAGTCATCAACTAAGTGCTCACAAATATCTTGAGCCAATTCATGGATAAGAAGACTCAAGGGTTTGTGAATAGAGCTGTGTAAATCGGAGTTAACAAAGAAAAACTGATCCGTAGCAACTTTCTTGGGAATTTGTGCCAAGATCGATGACTTGCCAATTCGTCGTTGACCATGGAGTAAGATTACCTTTACCCTCTGCCTGAGGTTGTCTTCGATAAACTGAAACAGACTCTCCCGTCCAAAAAACTTGTCTGGATCATCGATTACACTCCCGATAATATAAGGATTAGGATGATTACGGCAGTTATTAACCATTCGCGGACTATTTATGATTTGTTTAACGTTTCTCCAAAACACTCAAGGTTAGCTGCCCTTTCACGTCAAGAAAATGCAGCTAACACCTTACTCACCCATGCCAAAGCAGTCTTGATTTTGTCTTGATGTTGCGATATCCACTTAATCGCCTCGGTGACTTGATGAGCTTGACTATGGCTGAGTAGATTGAGAAAGACTTTTTGCCTATCTTCTAGTAACGGATTATTAGTCTGCCAAAGTTCCTGAATCACCCACCGTTCCATAATGGATGAGGTAAATAATAAGTCTTGATGGCAGATCATCACTCCTGGTTCTTTTCGGTTAGTAATCACCCCTTGTTCGACGAGGTTAGTTAACTCTCGCTGGTGTTGGCTAAAGATTACGTCAATACCTTTTAAGTCAAAGTGCTTGTTATGATGGAGACGACCGTTTAACTTAAATAAGGCTATCAACATCAATAAAGCTTGCTCAACCTCGCTGCACCTTTTCCAAATCGTTTCAAAAATCGATAGGGTAGTAGCTTCAAAGTCCCGAGTAAAGGCTTGGGCATCAGGGATTTTGCCAGTTTTTAGCTCTCGATAAAGCAAAGAACCAGCAATCTGGAGCAGAGCCGGATGTCCACCAGCAATGTCTCGGATGAGATCCCGTAAGGTTGGGGTAATTGGCATACCAGCCATTAATTGATCAATGTCAGAGTCAGTCAATGGCTTGAGGGATTGGAACAGATAATGGTTGTACCAGGGAGAACTATGGGGATTGAGAGCAGGACCAAGTTCACTGAGACGCCGGAGTGAGGCCACAATCATGGATAGATATTTCCTCTCCTTAGAGTGATAGGCAATACTGCGACACTCCGTGACAAAGGTTTCCATGTCAGCATGACTATAGTGCTGGTTTTCCAGCAGTGCCCAATCATAGTCATCCACTAGCAACAGTAAGAATTTGTGGCGTTTGCCAAGCTGCTTTAATACTTGGCGCATGCCCCTGCTGGTTGCTTTTCCCTGGTCCAGCAATGTCTGGATCTGTTCCTGGAGGTCTGGCTCACTGTGTAATTCCTCTTGGAGCAGATTAAAGACTTCTTTCCAAAACCTTGGAGCTGTAAAGGGTTGGATACTCTGGCAACTCAGGAGCACGATCACAGCCTGGGATGGGTCTTGTCCATAGTGTTGCCAAACTTGGGGGGAAGCCAGGAGTTCCAGGAAAGAGGTCTTGCCCATGGCTGGCCCTCCCCAAAGGGCTAGGTTACTACGGTTATAGATTTGATCAAAGGCCGCCTGAATTTCTGATCGTCGTCCCACAAAACGCTCTAGGGAAACTGGCTGACCGTAGGTAAAAGGATTTTGCATCATCTTGGCTTCCATATTCAATTTTCAATTTGCATTAATAGGACT
>NZ_JAAHHZ010000185.1:0-10025 GCF_010672005.1 Moorena sp. SIO4A5
ACAGAAACTGCAACAACTGTACCGGAAGATGTTGCAGTTTCTGTTGGAGTTTTTAATTCTTGGGTCAAAGACATCGCGGCTAGGGTCTAATAAGTAGGTGGTACTTATAGCAATTCTACAACTTGTGAGGTACAAATTTATGGTTTTTAGGGAGCAGGGAGCAGGGAGCAGGGAGCAGGGAGCAGGGAGCAGGTAAGAGGGAAAAGGGAATAGGGAATAGGTAAAAAATAATGTGTACCTCATGAGTCCTATAAACGCTATATTAGTCTAGATTATCATCATTAGAGCGAGTCAAGTAATCTCTTAAAAAAGTTTACCAAACTATCGATATCTGAATCCTAAACATCCAGATAATAAATGATTAATTGGTAATTAATAATGACTAACAAAAATTAATGTCAAAGCTCCAAACCACTTTTTTGCAACTTCTTAAATGGATCCAGAACGAAATCAATAACACGACGTTGCCGGACAATCACCTCGGCTGTTGCAGTCTGACCTGGAGTTAAGGTAATCTTTTTGTTTTGGGCTTTGATATAGGGCTTTTCTAACTCGATTTCTAGTTCAAAGCTTTCTAGCTTGCCTTGGTTGGTTTCTGTCATCTTCGAGTCTGGAGAAATCCAACTCAGGTTACCTTTCAATACCCCATAGTTTTGGAAGGGATAGGCATCAAACTTCATCTTCACTGGCATTCCTACCTGTAAAGACCCACTCTCTGTAGTGGCTATTTGGGCTCGGAGTACTAGGGATGAATTCTCTGGTGCAATCTCTACAATTACCTCTCCCGGTTGGACAACATCCCCAGCGCCTTGGATCGGCAAATGAAAAACTGTGCCAGTAGCAGGAGCCTTGAGTACTCGTTGCTCTAACTGAAATTCCAAGGATTTAATCTGGGTTTTAGCCTGGGCAATTTCTGCTTGCAGGGTAGTAATTTCTGTTTCCAGATTCTTCAGCTGTTCCTCAATTTTTAGCACCGCCAGTTTACTCCCTTGCACTAGACTCTGATAGCTACGTTTCTGCTCTTTAAGGCGAAGTTCAGCTTGCTGAATATCAGCCTTAGCTTGATGAATAATCCGCTCGTAGCCGCCTTGGTGCTCTTTGAGGCGGGACTTGGCTTGCAAAATATCGGACTGGGCTTGCACAACGCTTTGGTCGTTTTCTTTTACCAGCTGTTCCGCTTCAATAAAGCGGTCTTGTGAAATGACACCTTCCTCAAACGCTTGTTTGTAGCGTGGGAGTCTTTCCTGGGCAGCTGATAACCGAATTAATGCTAATTTATAAGTTGCTTGGCTCGATTCAATGGATTGCTGAACTTGATTGATTTGGGCCAGTTTTTCCTCTTTTTGTAAATTATGGATATTCTTGAGAGAATCTAGATTATACTTTGCCTGCTCCACTTGAACCTGTTTTTCCAATTCTTGAGCTTGGTTCTGTTGCTGTTGGGTATGCAGTCCCAGCATCAATTGATTCTTGAGTATGTCCAACTGCGCCAGCCGATTCTGTTGACCTGTCTGTCTTTGATGCAACTGCTCAAGCTCAGCACGAACTAAATCTGATTCTAACTCCAGTAAAATCTGTCCTGCCTTGACGATCTCCCCCTCTTTGACTTTCAGGGCAGCCACCGTTCCAGACACTGGTGCATCCAACCTAATGGTTTTCCCCTTAGGCTCAATCCGCCCTCTGGCACTGCCGGTCTCATCTACCTTGGAGAGCATTGACCAAGGTAAGAGGATACCGGCAAAGATGACTAACAGATAGAGCAATCCCCGAGTCCACGCTCGTGGCAAGGTATTGAGCAAATCATGGGTGAGTTCAGACCAGTCATCACCGAGAGATGGTGATTCGGCTGATGGTGATTCGGCTGATGGTGATTCGGCTGTTTGGGTTGGCGGTGGTGTCTGATTAGTGTTTAGGGAGTCCGGTGGATTGATGACTAAACTATTGCTATTTATATAGTCATCGTTTGGATTCTTCGGAAAGCCTGAGTTAGGAAAGCCTGAGTTAGGGTCGTATGGCATAATTCACAATTGGTAATTGCTATAGCATTTTTAAAAAAGGGAGTAGGGAATCGGGAGTAGGGAGTAGGGAGTAGGGAATCGGGAGTAGGGAGTAGGGAGTAGGGAGTAGGGAGTAGGGGAAAAACTATGTGTAAATTATTACTATTAAAAACGTTTTATATACTTGCATTTTTATGATATTTTTTTACATAAATATCATAAAAATGTTGATTTTTTTATTTGTTTTTTTAAGTTTAATTTGACTATCAATCAAGAAGGATACAGCGTTTTTTATAACTATGAAGTACACAGCATTTTTTCCCTGTTCCCGATTCCCGATTCCCGATTCCCGATTCCCGATTCCCTGTTCCCTGTTCCCTACTCCCTACTCCCTACTCCCTACTCCCTGCTCCCTATTCCCTTTAATTAGGATTTCAATCAGCAAGAGTAACAGTTAGTTGTTGCTGATTGAGATAAAAGTAGTGACCACGCTTAGCCATCAATGTTTCGTGGTTACCACTTTCGACCAAGATTCCTCGATCAAGTACTAGAATTACATCAGCTTGGCGCACGGTAGAGAGGCGATGAGCAATAACTAAGGTGGTTCGACTTTTCAAAATTGAGTTGAAGTTAGTTTGAATGATGCGCTCGGATTCAGCATCCAGGTTGCTGGTGGCTTCATCTAAAATCAACAAGCGGGGATTCCCTACCAAAGCACGGGCGATCGCTAGGCGCTGACGTTGACCACCAGATAACATACCACCCCCCTCGCCAATTTGAGTCTCATAACCCATGGGTAGCTGTTTAATAAACTCATCTGCACCAGCCTGTCGCGCTGCTTCCATAATTTTTGCTAGGGTTGCTGAGGGATCGCCCATGGCAATGTTTTCCCGAATAGTTTTGCCAAACAGAAATGTATCTTGGTTAACTACACCAATTTGCTCCCGCAATGAGCGCAGGGAAAGACTGGTGATGTCTTGACCATCAATTAACACTTTGCCATCTGTGGGGGTATAAAGCCCCAAAACTAACTTGGAAATGGTGGTTTTCCCTGAACCACTGCGACCGACTAGGGCTACCATTTGCCCTGGTTTGACCTCAAAACTGAGATTTTCGAGTACATTAATATCGCTTTGAGGATGATAACGAAAGGTGACCTGCTCAAAGCGAATGTGACCCCTAAGTTGTGGTAAGGATTGACGAGATTGCTGCTGCAAATCTTCTTCTGGTTCCGCATCTAGCACATCATTGATGCGTTCCACGGCAATCAGCACTTCCTGCAATTCATTCCACAACACGGTTATGCGCTGGAAGGGGTTAATCACATTATTTAGCAACATATCAAAGGCAACTAATTGACCGATGGTGAGTTGGTTTTGAATCACCAGCCACGCTCCATACCACAGCAGAGCAGTAGTAGCAACAGTTTCGATAGTGTTACTGAATATTTGTAACTGGTTGCTGATGATTTGCCCAGAAAAGCTAGTTTTGATTGACTTATTCAGCAGTTCCTCCCAATGCCAGCGCACTGTTTGTTCAACTGCCATGGATTTAACTGTGTTAATCCCGGTCAGGGTTTCGATCAGATAACTTTCTTGATTAACTAAAGCATCGAATATTTCTCGGGAAATCCGGCGCAAGAAGGGGGTGGCTATTAATGCCAGCAGGAAAAATGGCGGCACAATTAACAACACTAGCGCTGCGAGTTTCCAGCTGTACCAGAACATCAGACTCACGTAGACAAAAACAGTGAGTAAGTCGAGCAAGATTGATATAGCTTCGCCAGTGAGGAAGCTTTGAATTTTTTCGTTTTCCTGGACGCGGGAGACAATGTCACCGACAAAACGAGACTCAAAGAAGTTTAAGGGTAATCGGAAGGTATGGCGAATAAACCCGACAATCAGCGCCAGATCGACTTTGTTAGCGGTGTGGTCTAGCAAATATTGCCGTAAGCCAGTCATGGCAACTTGGAATAAGCCAAACAGCAGCAAGCCTAACCCAACAGCGTTTAAGGTCAGAGTACTACCTTGCACTATTACCCGGTCTAACAATAGCTGTGTGAATAGAGGTGTAACTAGTCCGAAGATCTGAACTAAGATAGATGCGATCAATACCTCTAGAAGCACCAGCCCGTGAGGTTTCATTAATTCAAAGAACTGCCAGAAGGCAACACTGGCCTCCTTGGCTTCCTTGAGCATTGCTGTCGGTTGCAACAGAAGGGCATAGCCAGTCCAATTTGCTTTGAAATCGGAATGGTTGAAGGTTTTTTGACCAATGGCAGGGTCTCCTACAATTACGCGATCGCGAGTCACTTTATAGACCACGATGTAGTGTCTGCCCTCCCAATGGGCAATAGCGGGCAGTTTCTCTGTTGCCAATCGGTCGAGACTAGCTTTGACCGGTCGGGTAGAAAAGCCGATGCTTTCTGCTGCTGTAGCTAGACCTCGTAGTGATGTGCCATTGCGGTCAACATTGGCAACATCCCGCAAACGATTAACGCTGAAACGCCTACCCCAGTAGCGACCGATCATAACTAAACAAGCAGCACCACAATCTGAGGAACTCTGTTGGGCAAAGAACGGATAGCTTTGAGTAACTTGCTGCCACCAATGGCTGACTTTGACTGTAGGGTTGGGAAAGTAAACTCGACGGGTCTTGCGTTTTGGTTTTCGCTCTGGAGACGGTTGAGCAGGTGCGACAGCTGACAAGGTATTAGCCAATGCTGGCATAGATTGCTCGTTAGCCGATGGGGTAGCATCAGACTCAATCAGCTCACTAAGTTGTGGCAAGTGGAGTAGGGCAATTTTGCTATCACCATTGCTGAGACTATATAGCTGAGTTGGCATCCTCACCTGCCAAGAGTTTCCTTCCTTTAACTGGGAGGGAGTGTAGATGCTGCCAGCATTGAGGGTTTTGCCAGAACCATGGAGTAGCTCTCCGTGTCGGAGCAGCCAAAGTTTTTGATTCTTTAGTAGAGAATCTGGGAGTGTGCCGACTTCCAGAGTATAGGGTTTTAATAGGGATAGGGTTTTAAGTAATCCTTCTCGGGGTAGATTCTCGAAAAAACCATTGCGACGACACAATAAGAATAGATCCCGCAATACTGCTTGTCTATGCAGGTGATCCCTGATGGTAGGATAGTTACGGAGCAAGGGCTGCAACAACTCACCAGCAAGATAGCAAACCTTGAGCTTGACAGAAGCTCTGGCAGTGTAAGGCTGAAACGATTCTTCTGGAAACAAGGTCAGCTCGCCGAAGGTGCTGGATGCTTCTAGGGAAGCCAGTAAGTTATTGTCCTGATCGAGGAGCCTAACTTTGCCAGCCATAACCATGTAAACGCCAACATTCCCATTACCTGCTTGCCAGAATGCCTTACCTGCCCTTGGTTCCAGAATTTTAATACCTTTGAAGCAGCGGTCGAGTTCCTGTTGAGGGAGTGCTTGTCCCAGGGTCTGGGCAAGTTGTTGAGCAAAATATTGCTTGAAAGCAGCTTGAGACGATGAATCCTGAACCATGGAGTTTACTCCAATCAATCAAAACATTCCTAGAGCTTGGATTCAGTAATAAAAATTTGGGTATAATGTCTTGATGCAATTCCGTAAGTTTTGACTGACAAAAATCTACTTGTGAAATATTACTGAATTAGCTCTGATTAGGATTGAATTTACAATCATTACTTCCTAATGATTGCAATAAATAATCTGTTTTTGGCCTGCTACCCAAGTGTCAGTTATCAGTAAGTTTTCAGTAATTTTATTACTAGTTATGAGTTGTCTTATTAGTTGTCCGAAGGACTAGACTTTAACTCTTGATAACCAACTATTGCCAAAAAAAATTTTGTACTAGCTATACTAGCTGTACTAGTTGTACTAGTTGTACCAGCTGTTGATTTTTTGTGGATTGAATGGCCACAATTTCAAAGATTCAGTTAATGAGGCAGAAGACAAGTTGCGAACAACAATGCCACACCCCTCAGTTTCAGAAGGATTCTTGGTATTCTTGGCCTTGGAGGATTTATTGCGGGTGGAAAGTCCCATTTTTTTCAGCAGACGGTTGATATGGCGATCGCTGACCTCAATGCCAAACTCTCGGGTCAGATGCTTGTTCAACCAATGGGCTGTCCAAGAGTGAAATGAATAGCCATACTCACGGGGACTATGACTCACCAGCTCTTTCAAACGTTCAAGGTATTGGTCATTAATGGTCTTAGGTCGGCCAATTGGCAAAGCATTCCAATTGTGCATGTTACCCGTTTGGAGTTGGCAAATCCAATACCGTGCGGTTTCTTGAGAGCAGTGTAATGCTGTAGAAATTTGAGTCTGAGACTGACCCTGATCTGCCAGCAACATAATCTCAATCCGACGACGGTATTCTGGGCGTAAATTAGTTTTTAGGCTTTCTAGCAGCAATTGTCGTTGATCTGGAGTCAAAAACTGACCTGCTTCTAAATCCCTGTTTTCTGGAGCAATTTGTTGAACGTAAGTTACAACCATATGACAGCTAAATGTGTTGACACACCCTATACTGATAAAATTATATGAATTTTTCAAGAAGTGTTAGTAAAGTTTTGTTGAAAACATCGTAATTATGAAGCTCTGTAAGCTGTTAGGCATTTTTAATGCCTAACAGCAATGCAGAAGGCAGAAGGGAGAATGGACAAGAGTTTCACGGTTTTTTTCCTGATTTACTAAAAGGTAGTTTAAATGCGCGACAGCAAAACCTGAAAAAACAGCCATTTTGGCTGAGGGGGTGACAACAAGGCTAAAAGCTATGCAGTGGCCTCACGGGGAGGCAGCGCGGTCTTGGGGGTTCCCCCCACTCGCGCTTTGCCGTGGTTTCCCCCACTCGCGCTTTGCCGTGGTTTCCCCGACTCGCGCTTTGCATCAAGACAAGGAAGTTGAATCCAAGTGTAAACTTTCTGTTGCAAACTCTTCTATTTTTCCTGCGGAATGTGGGTTTAGGAAAAGAAAATATTTTTCTTTGGGTGCTTTGAAGTAGTTGTTTAAGTTGTCACCAGTGTAATTTACCATGTCATTTGCTCCCTATTGATTGCAATGGCTTGAGGATTTGTGGATTGCTATCTTCGGAAAGATTCACCCGATTTGTCTGAGTTACATCAAGAAATGCTTATTCTTAATAGGATTGGTTTGGCAATTAAGAGGATTATGCTTTCTTGACTGCCCTCACTGTATTAATCACTCCGAAAATCCAATTTTTCTACAGTTTTATATAAAGTTTTGTAACTCTTATGATAAAGTTTTGTAACGAATCTCAGAAAACAAGGAAGTTGAATCCAAGTGTAAACTTTCTGTCAGTACTCCTTCTTTTTTCCCTGCCTAAGCGAGCCCTGTTGACAAACAGGCTTTGTCAGTCCGGCTTCATGGAGGCGATTAATCCCAGAAGATGCCAAACCAGTCATAGTTGAAAACTATCCGAACTTTTCTAGTTTACCTGCGGAATCTGGGCTCCCGTTATAAGTGGGCAACAATTTCCATCTGTTCCATTTGTTCCCTTAGCCAGTCAGAAAACAAGTTTGAAAGAATCTCAGAGTGCAACTGCTCATCCAATTGCGGTTGAATGATTTCCTCAACCACAATCAGGTGTACTCCAGATGAGGTGACAATGGGTTGGAGAATCTGGGGCGGACTGGCAGCAAAGACCGCAGCCGCAATCTCTGGCTTGAGTTGTTGGCGCTGTAGTATTCCTCGATATCCCCCAGAGCGGCGTAGTGACACGTCCTGAATATGTTGGCGAGCAATCTCATGGAAACTGACTTCCCCTTCCTTGAAGGCATAAAAGAGTTCCCAAGCTAGGTCTTCGTCCTCCAAAACCACTTCGTACATGACGACTCCGGCATAATCAAGCTGGTGCTCATAAAAAAAAGACTCAACTTGATCTCTAAACAGATGTTGAGCGACCTTGTCAGCGATGGTGTTGGTGTAAATCAATGCTTCAAAATCATCGAGAGATAGATGATGTTTTTGCAGCCACGACCAAGTCTCGTCAGTGTTATGAAGTTCGGTGGCGAGACGGAAGTCGTCTGCTGCCTGTTGGAGTTCTTCCGGCTCCACTTGAATGCCAGCCTCTGCTGCTGCTGACTCAATAATCTTGCAAGTAACAATGCCCTCCACTAAGCTAGGAATTTGGCAAGAGAGCCTGACATGCTCAAAAAGAGCTTTCTGGTCAATAGTAATCAAGCTTTGCATACTATCCTGCTGAATTTTACTTAATTTGAAACTCAATGGTTAGTTGGATGAGGCACTAGGGACTATACCTAATACCTAACACCTTGGCCTAACCCTCAAAACTAAATTGACAGTAAGCAGTCAGGGGTCAGCGGTCAGGGGTCAGCGGTCAGCTTATTTTCTTCAAAAGCACCTCAAGTAGCCTGGCCACAGGCCAAGGCTGATCGCTGATCGCTGATCGCTGATCGCTGATCGCTGATCGCTGATCGCTGATCGCTGATCGCTGATCGCTGATCGCTGATCGCTGATCGCTGATCGCTGAATGCTTACAATTGACAGACTACTAGGGTTGAAATGACTCATCATTTTTTATTCTAGCCATCCATCTTTGAATTATGTCTGAGAAAAAGATGAGATTTTGTTTAAATAAGACATAATTAAGTAACTTGTGTCTTGCTATCCCAAAGAAAGATATAAGTCACTTAATTATGTCTCAAAACAAAAGACAAACCCCAGAAAATATGTCTTTTTTACTAGAATTAAATTCTTTATTTATGTCGATTTTAGCCTTGATTTAAGTCCAAAAAGCCCTATAAAAACCCTTGACTTTTTCTGTTTTTGGTACGATTATGAAATTAAGAAGTTAGCAAGCTTACTAGTCATGAATAGTTGCATGCTAACTGAATAACTAACATCTGAAAGTAAGGAAAAACCCAAATGTCTACTATTAAAATTGCTGAACTGCGTCCTGCTGGTTCAGAGCTATTCCAAGATTCCGAAAGCTTCCTCAATGAGCTAAGCGATGGTCAGGAAATGGACATGGTTTTAGGAGGACGCGGCAAACGTGGTGGTAACGTAATCACTAGTGTAATTAGCAATGTAAACACTCAGGTTAACATTACCAATATCAATTCTATTACTGGGATTTTTGGTGGAGGTCGCCGTCGCCGTCGCCGTCGCCGTCGTAAGCACTAAGTTCGGTAAGTAAAGGTATTTGAAGCTTTACGAAGTAAGTTGTAACTGATATTTTGCAGTAATGTCAGTAGTCAGCCAGGGTTTAAATCCCTGGCTGATCAATCAAGTCCTCTGACCTAGGAATCAATGTTGGCCACATTATGATTTCAGTCTATTTTAATGGACTTTATCGGTTAGCCGCTTGTTAAAACCACGAGCGGGCTGTAGGGGTTACCGACAATCATGCAAGATATAAGTTCAGTCGGAGTCCTTATGGCTCCGATTGATTATTTGCAAAAATCCCCAACCATAAGACCTTAATCAAGACCTTATGTCCAAAAAGTAAAGGTAATCCTATTGACTTTTAGGGCTGAATAACTAAATATTAATAATTAATCAGGGGTAAGCATTCAGCCGTCAGCTGTCAGCGGTGAGCCTTGGCCGTTGGCCACGCTACGCGAATGACTGATAGCTGAATGCTTACGATTTAGGGGTATCTGAATCAGGGATTAACAAAACTGACATGCTGCCCTTGTGGCTGCTGACGTTAATTTGAAGTTTATTATTAAATAATATAGTATGGCATTTTTATTAAGTTCTAAAAATGTTTTCGAGTACCTGATTGAGCAGGGAATCTGTACTGAACAGGAACAAGCTCTGGGTAAAATTGAGCCCAAGGCTGCCAAGAACTTTAATTTGCTCCTGACCTTGCCAGAAGGTCGTAAGCTCCTAGTAAAACAAGAGCCTTACGACCAAGACGGTGAAACCGTAGGTGAGTTTTTGAAGGAATGGCGCTCTCAAGAGTTTTTACGACAATTCCCAGAGGTGAGTCACCTGGGGTCTTGGCTACCTGAAGTCCTCCATTTCGATCCAGATAATTCCATTATTG
>NZ_JAAHHZ010000186.1:0-9982 GCF_010672005.1 Moorena sp. SIO4A5
GGGGAGTTTTCTCTGCAACTAGGTCAGGGGATTGTGGCGGTAACTGGTATCCTAGCGCTACTGTTGGCTTGGTTATTCGGGCCGTGGTTGTTGTTGATGGTCAGTATTAGTTTGGCAATTGGTACATGCTATTCCTTGCCACCGGTCCGGCTGAAGCGGTTTCCCTTTTGGGCAGCACTATGTATTTTTTCAGTACGGGGAGCAATCGTTAATGTAGGTCTGTTTTTACACTTTAGTTGGGCATTGCAACAGGGACAAGTGATGATGCCTACCGCAGCAGTGTGGGCATTGACCTGGTTTATCTTAGTGTTTTCCGTTGCGATCGCAATATTCAAAGATGTCCCAGATATCAATGGGGATAAGCTTTTCAATATCACTACCTTTACCATCCGCCTCGGTAAATTAGCGGTATTTAATATAGCACGGGGAGTGATTACTGCTTGCTATCTCGCCATGGTGCTAGCTAGTGTGCTGCTCCTCGGTTCAGTAAATATCCTCTTCTTGGTAGGAACCCATCTGGTAGCATTGGCAGTAATGTGGTGGCGCTCTTACCAGGTAGACTTGGAGGATAAAAATGCGATCGCTAGTTTTTATCAGTTTATCTGGAAACTGTTTTTCCTGGAATATTTGATTTTCCCAGCAGCTTGTCTTTTTAGACTATAGGGTTTCTCAATTAATCGAATCAACAGCGCGTAAGCATTCAGCCGTCAGCCGTCAGCCGTCAGCTGATAGCTGATAGCTGATAGCTGATAGCTGTTCGCGTAGCGCATAAACTTACAAAAAAATAGCCGTAGAAATACTATCCACGGCTATTTCAACTCCACAATAAGTCCGTTGAAATTGTTGTTAGGTGCGCTGCATCGCTATGTCACTCAGTTACCAAACCTAACCTGATGTGATCCTATGTTAGCAGACCGGAACCTTTGACTGGGGGGAAACCCCCCAGAAATTTAAGGTGTTATGGCAACAGCCAATACTTGTTTAGTGTAGTCATCACTTCGCCTGGAACGTCAGTCGGTTCCAGAGGAGTCCATTCGCAAATCTCGGCATACCCTAGGGCATACATCCTCTGCATACTATAAATTACTGCTTCCCGAGACCCTTTCAGAGTGTGCTGAGCAGGTTGTTTTTTGAAGTTTTGAGTAAATCCTTGTCGCATAATTTAACAATTGAACTCATTGTGGTAACTTAATGATTATTGTAATAATTATTATTATAATTGTCAAGGGTTTTTTAAAAGTTTTTTTGGGGAGTTTTAGGATTAATAAAAAACAGCGATATTCTGAAATAGATGCTATATACACGCTAATTAATTATTAACTAGTATTTATTAAAATAATTCGCTCCTAAAACGTAAGTATTAAACTATCCTATAAATTTAGATTTGCTATAATAACTAATATAGTTACAGCGGTTTGCATAACTATCAGGTACACAAGATTGTCTTCCCTGTTCCCTGTTCCCTGTTCCCTATTCCCTATTCCCTATTCCCTATTCCCTATTCCCTATTCCCTATTCCCTATTCCCTATTCCCTTTGCTCATGACACAATCAATCTTGAGGATGCCAGAAAATTCCAGACTAACATCCCAACAGTTTTACGACCTGTGTTGTGCTAATCCCGACTGGAAAGTAGAGCGAACCGTACAAGGAGATTTGGGAATTATCGCTCCAACCGGTGGAGAAACAGGAGCAAGAAATGCTAATCTCCTGATTCGTTTGGGAATCTGGAATGAACAATCTCAACTGGGAATAGTGTTTGATTCATCCACAGGATTTCATCTACCTAACGGAGCTGATCGTTCACCAGATGTAGCTTGGGTTAAGCGGGAAAGATGGGAGGATCTGACACTGGCACAACGGGAAAAATTTCCACCCCTAGCACCAGATTTTGTGATCGAATTAATGTCTCCCACCGCCTGAAACAAGCCCAACTAAAAATGCAGGAATACTTAGATAATGGGGTAAAATTGGGTTGGTTATTCAACCGATTAGCCAAGCAAGTGGAGATTTATCAGTGTGGGAAAACTAAAGTAGTATTAGAGCAGCCTAATAAATTATTGGGAGAACCAATTTTGCCTAATTTTATTCTAACACTTGATGGTTTTTGGTAATGAATTGGTAAGCTATCAGCTATCAGCTATCAGCTATCAGCTATCAGCTATCAGCTATCAGCTAATGCGCTACCTACCAGCGTCGTTCGCACAGCGTGGCACAGGCTTTGGCCTTGGCCACGCACGAGTTTTGAATAACAAAAGCTGTTCGCGCAGCGTGAGCGAAAAGCTCACGGCTGACCACTGATGGCTGAATACTAACAGAAAAACACCCCGACCAGACCTAAATTACTAGAATCTACCGGGGCTTTGATATTTTAGGTTATTACCTTGTACTCCTTGGCTAACAGATAGCGTGGAGTGGTTAAGCGTTGTAACATATTGAGCGGCGATACCTTAGATAATCAATTTCAAAGTTCGGTTATTTCAGGTAAAAATTAGCTGAAATAATTGATTACCTCGTGTACCGGCTTGCTGCTTTTATCTTTCGCAGTAAAAGTCCACTGGTCCGTCTCCTTCCTTTAGATAGAAGACACCATACTCAGGCAGGGGCAGGACTATATCCTCATTTGGGGATATGAAGGTTGGCTGGCCTGTAGCTGAGTCTACTACTTTTACTCGCTCGGGAGATTCGTTGTGTAGTTTAGCAAACAGATAGTCATAACCAGGAGTAACTTCAACTAAGCAAAAGTGCTCATCGGGATTTTGCAGGTAGGTGACATCTCCTCCACAGCAATACCCGGCAAGTGCTTCCCCGGGATTAAGCGCGAAGGTGACGATTACTGTTAGTGCTACTACGGCTAAAGTTAACACTTTGCTGAGGCTAGTTTTGATTGTATTCATGTTTTTGATTGCTGTTTATTGTTGCTATTTTATGCAAGTTAAAGTTGGTGGTTTTGTCTGGAAATCCTATTATACCATTGGTTTGAGCGATCGCGGTTTTACCCAATCCATCGGGCAAGGATTGCTATCGGTGAGCTTAGTTGATGGGGGATTAGGAGCTTTTTTAATAGAGATTACCTTTGCTGCAACAGATTCTTGCTCTACCAGTGACGTTATTTCCTCTGCCGTTGTCTCTAATTTGATCTCCGAATAATTACCCTCTTTTCTACAAGCTTTTCTGGGGTATCAAATTCAGTAACCAAGCCATTGCCCTCTGCCACTGCGATCGCCTTTGGCGGAAGCTTCGCTTCATCGCTTCGAGGTTTTCTACTCCTATTGTCCCAGAGTTATTTTCTCGATGGCAGTCTATACAGCAGTTATGGGCAAATTTAGTCAGCCATCCCTTGAGATTGGTAATCTTTGCAGCAAATTTGGGCAATTTTTCCCAAGCCTTGAGCATAATCTCAGAAACAGCATCTTGGGCTTGAGACCGATTACCCCCCATCCAGCTGCAGAGCGCGATGGTAAAGATAGTCTTGATACTGTTCCCAGAGGGGCCAAAAGGCCGTACGGTCTCCAGTAGACAGTTTTTCCAGGAGGGGCTCCACCCAAGCAGCGGTAGATTCGTTTTCGGCATTTTCGCGCCATTGGCCATGAAAACCTTGGTTTGTTGCCTGCATAAGTCCTGTTGATCCACCGAAAACCAGTTTGACCTATTCGCCCAAGTTATACAAGTGACGTTCGTTAACTTAAGCCGTCAAGTCCAGTCAGCCCTTGAGTTAGGATTTTTGTAAATTTTATTGAAGCCTTTTCTTTATCTTTTTTTAACTTTATTTAAGGTAATAATTAATTATACCACATCCGCTGGTAATAAGCAAAATGTATTGGATGCAAGGCAAAAGGCAAAAGGCAGAAGGCAGAAGGCAAAAGGCAGAAGTAAAAAGGCAACAGTATAAAATGTAAAATGCAAAAGGTAACAGGATAAAATGTAAAAAATTCAAAAAAACATATCAGATAATGAAATATTATATCTAGAGCATATAAAAGTATTTAAAATCCTCTCACTAAAAATTAAATTGGTATCGAATAAAGCCTGATAAAAACCTCTATTTTAGGCATCAAACTATCTTAGTTTTTTAAAAAATTAGCGCTACTGAAATCTATAATCTAAGCTTTCATAAGCTCTAAAAGTAACAGAATCTTTATTTGTGACGTTTGTCAGCTAAGCACAGTCAACCCTAGAGGTCAACCATAAAACTACCTAAAAACAGCAATACTTTCAGGTCGAGATTATTAGTATTTTTTCCTTACAGTTGGGAACTCTTATAGATAAGCCTTAGGTTTATTTAAATGTTATGACAAATCTCAACAGTGTTCTTCAACGAGACCCATTTGCCGACAGCACATTAGTTGTAAACGATGAAGGGATTACCATTCGCCTGATCGACGGCAGTAGGAATAATTTAGACCAAGTCTCTTTGGGTATCCCTAATACGCCTTTGCTGCGTTTGAGTCCAATTGAGTATGAAGACGGAATCCAGTCACCGGCGGGTATAGCATTTGATGCAGAAGGCAATGCTCTGATCGGTATAGATGGCAATACTGTTACGCGCCAACCCATTCCCATATTTACCCAAGCCGAAGCAGACCGATTAAATGGATTGGGATTGAATGTCATATCCAATACAGAGGGCTTAAGCAATGTATCTGATGCGCCCTTTGTATTGCTTAACCCACCCGATCGCCCTAGTACCCGAGTGATCAGCAATGCTACCTCTAACTTAGAAGAAGGAGAGTCTGATCCCAATGGTAATGGCTTAAGCGCTTTCATTTGGGCTTTTGGTCAGTTCGTCAACCACGACACTGATTTAGCAGCGAATGGGTCAAAAGAACAGAACCAAAACCGGTTAGAATTGCTCAATTTCCCCATTGACATTCCCGCCGATGACCCTAATTTTCCACCAAACACTCCTCCCACTCAAGAAATTTCTACACAGGCAGATGGTGGCTTGGAGTTTGACTTTGAACGGGATGCGTTTTTCAGCGGTACTGGAGTCTCTGGGAGCCCAGGAAAAGCAATTAATATTGTTACCTCTTGGCTTGATCTTTCTGTAGTTTATGGGTCTACTGAAGAAGAATATCAAGCAATTCGTGCTTTTTCAGAAGGTCGCCTCAACGTCTTCTCGGATGAAACAGTTACCACTAATGACGACTTGTTACCCCTTAACATCACAGGTGCTGATGGAGAACTGATCAGTGGTAAAGGCGCTTTTATGGATGTGGGTTTTCTAGCGGGGGATACACGGGTTAACGAGAACGATAGTTTGGCATCCCAGCATACCCTCTGGATGCGTAACCATAACCGCCTTGCCCAAGAACTTTATCGGTTTCATCCTGACTGGACAGATGAGCAGATATTTCAACGCTCTCGCCAGATTAATATTGCCCAATATCAAGCTATTGTTCTCTACGAGTGGCTCCCCCTGATGGTGGGTAATGTGATCACTGACTACAGCAGCTATAACTCTAATCAAACTCCAGAAATCACTAGTGAGTTTGCTGCTGCTGGTCTTCGTGTTGGTCATACCCAAACTAATAACCGTATAGACACTATTGATGCTGATGGTAATCTCACAAGTTTGCAATTATTAAGAACATTTAGTTCACCCAATATTAATGATAGTAGCGATATAGATAATATCTTGCGCGGTGCCAGTCAAACAATTACTGAAGACGTTGATACTAATATAGTTTTTGACCTGCGCAACGCTTTAGTACCAGGAGCGATCGGATTTGACCTTTACTCTGCTAATCAGCAACGGGGAAGGGATCATGGCTTGGCTGACTATAACCAAGTGCGAGCAAGTCTCGGTCTACCACGGGTAACGACTTTTGCGGAAATTACTTCAAATGCAGAGTTGGCAAATACTCTCGACGAGCTCTACCAGACTGTAGAAGATATCGACTTATTGATTGGGCTGTTTGCAGAAGATGCTGTTGCTCCCTCCGGTGCCGGAGAAACTATTCAAGCAATGCTATGGGAGCAATACGAGCGGATACGGGATGCTGACCGCTTTTGGTTCGAGAGACCGATTGAAGATGGCGGTTTCTTTACCCAAGAGGAAATTGCAGCCATTAAGGAAGTGACGTTTGCTGATATTATCAAGCTCAACACCGAAATTACTACAATTGCAGACAATGCCTTTATAATCAGCTCCGACAACAATCCCTCCTCTGATGGACTGCTAGATTTAACCGGCTTTTCGGGACAAGCTACAGCAACTGTGACTAGAGAGGCGGATTATGACAATTTAATTGGCTTTTATCTAATTGCTGATCAACAGGGAACGATAATTGATCCAATCACGGGTCAATCTCTTACTCCTGGCCAAGACGGTTATGCAGAAGCGGCCATTGATGCCAGCGTGGTTGACTTCAAGGTAGACGAAAACTTGACCACGGTAAATTTTGATGTTACTCTTCCAGGAGGCTCTATCCTAGCTCCCTACTTAGTTACAGATGGGGATTTGGATGATTTTGAAAATGGTGATGCTGAGGTATTCTTTGCTTTCACAGCTGCTAACAGTGATGGCATGAGCCATATCCTTGAACTTGGAAATAGCAGTGACAACAAATTCACATTCGCCTTTGAAGATTTAAGTGGTAATGACAGTGAAGAAAGCGATGCTCTAACAGAGCCGCTACGCGATCGCGACTTTAACGATCTAGTGATTGATCTTACTCTTTTATAATAGTTCATCTTCCAGTAGGGTGGGCAAAGTAATCTAATCATGAATACTCATTTAAACCAAACGGTTTTTGCCCACCCTACAAGCTGGCGTGAAAAAAAATCCCAATTAAAGTAGGGTGGGCAAAGTAATCTAATCATGAATACTGATTTGAACCAAACGCTTTTTGCCCACCCTACAAGCTCCCCATCTCCCTATCTCCCCATCTCCCCCTCTCCCCACCCTCCCCACACTTCCTCTAGTTATAGATTTACAACAAAAAGATGCACCACTGATCTACTGAGCAGCTAAGCTAAAACTCCTCTGTACAACAGCACCACGTTCCCCGAGGGATTTTGGTTGCTGTTGATCCACAGTATACAAAACACCTCCCGCATTCCCTGACCTCACAGTCAGTTTTTGTTTAGCAATCCAGGTTTTCTGATATCCCTTGGGTAAGGTTTCTTCCAACTCGATTTTGCCATCAACTACCACTCGTACCCAAGTTTGCTCTGTAATACTCAAGCGTACTTTAATTAATGGATTAGATGGGACAGGTTTGGGTTTGGGGGGTGGTTTAGGTTCGGGCTTAGGGGCTGGTGCTGGTTGTTCTGGTTTATCGGGGATTGTCTGGTCCTGGGCAACTGATGAGTTTTCGATCTGTCGATTAGTGATATAGGTGAACACGGTGTTGAGTAGATAAATTAGTCCACCAGCAACACTGACCAAGCTTACTATTATGATGTAAGGATAATAGGGTTGTATGCTTTTGGCTACAGTTTTAACAGTCTTGCTTTTGGCTACAATCCTAGGAATCTTTTGAGGAGAGGTTGGAGTCTCAGAGTTCTCTTCTGAGGAGATATTGGTATACAAGACTAACCCACCAGACTCGGTGTTCTCGGTGTTCTCGGTTTTCTCAGTTTTCTCGGTGTTCTCGGTTTTCAAGGACAATCCAGAATTAACTGGAAACGTTTTGGCTATTCCTGGACCATCTAGACCGAGAAACTCTGCATAGCGACGAATAAAGCCTTGAATATAAACTGGCTCGGGCAACGGCTCGGATTGCCCTGCTTCAAGGGCTTGCAATATATGCAATCGAATAAAGGTGTTGTTAGCGACTTCCTCAATAGGTATAGATTTCTCCTGCCTGACTTGGCTGAGATAGGTCCCTATTTTCTGGAGTTGCTCCTCTTGCTCTAGACTTAAGTGGCTCACCAAATCTCTCCACCCATTAATCCACGTTAACAATTTTTATACAGAAACATCGGATAGTAACATCCTCTGGGCATCTCACCATAGAACTTATCAAAACTTATCAAAACTTAACAATATAGCCAATTTGCTGATGAAATAGGAAAACTCTCTAATTCTAAGGTATGGTTTGGATTGGCATCCTCCCCCGGCAGGAACAATCCTCGCGCTGGGGGATTTCCACGTTATACCGAGTTGCATTCAAAAAGAGTAGATTGGTTGGATAAAGAGATGGGGAGATGGGGAGATGGGGAGATGGGGAGATGGGTGGAAGAGGAAGTTATAAGTTTGACCGCAACTTGATATCACTGTAAGTCTTTATCCTTTCGTTGAGTTGGCTGAATGCTGTTCCCGTAGCGTCCGCGTAGCGCATATGCTTAAGAATTATCAGCTAATTTTTGGCAAGAATTTAATGCATCCTTTTGTTTGCTTTATTTGCCGTAAATTTATGCTTGAATAATGTTTTAATAAGGGAAAAGTATTATGATAGAATTTGATTTATTTTTCGGTAATATTCTGCATATTTCTACATTTATTTATATATAAAAATCAAAAATTTATCGTTTTGATATACGGATAACAGTCTAGCAAATAAAAGACATATTATGAACATAATTTTAAATTTTAACAGTGGTTTTAACTGGCGATAGGTTTTTGATATCCTGACTAAAGTCAGGATAAAAGGAGTGGGGTATTGACAAAAGCGATACAAAGGGGATAGTATTGCGAACGTGACCAAATGCCAGACGAAAAAACTAGATATAGAACGATTAAACCAGTTGCCGAAGGAGGAAGTGGTAGAAATGCTCATGACTGCAGCGAAGTCTATAGATAGATCAGCAGCAAGCAACAATAGAAGAACTGAAAAAAGAAATAGATAAACTGCCTGTAATTAGCAGAGTTAGATCGCAAAATATCATCAAAACTGCGATCAACAGACCTACTCAGAAATAGTAAAAACAAGATACAGGAGAAAAATCTAAACGTCAACCAGGCAGACAGCAAGGACATCAAGGAAAAACCTGGAGTGGCTCTCGGTCTCGGGAACCTTTTCAGGATACTGCTAATTTATCTATCGGCTAATTTATTAAGTTAAGTAAATATTAAGTTAAGTAAAAAAAATGCTCTGCTTAGGGGTAGTCTGTGATAGAGTTTGTTGAGCAAGCTCGACCGGCTCAACTTGATAAAACTGCACTTGCTCCTTATTTGATTCCATAACCTTACGTTCTGAATCATTACATATAATTCAAGGGAGTTTTTATGCTCGCATACGGATTTATAACATTATTGAGTCTAGGTTCTGAGTACTACTTTAAATACGAGATTGATGCTCAGACTGGTTTCCAGATCTATTGGATTACAATCCCTGAGGGACTCGATAAGGAACGCTATAGCAAACAAACAATCTCCGAGTTTTTAGCAGAATCATCAGTTGCACAAATTCTCAAACCTGGAGCACCCCTTGATAAGAGCCTTTATCAAGCTAGCCTAATTTTACCCGGATTACCAGCCTCACCTTTCGATGCATTTTATACTATTGAACTAACCTACGACAGCGATTCATTTACGTTAGGAGTTCAATCGACTGATTCTTTTGGATTTAGTCCGGAAGGCTCAACCCATTTCAAAGATTTAAATCTAAGTTTTACCCAGCAACTTAATTCCGAAACCGTCACTGTCAGTGGAACAGTGACGGCGGTTTTCTCTGGTCAAGATATTGTCCTTGAGGCAGGGTTGAGCGATGGCTCTGAACTAATTTTTAATTACAATCCTAATAATCCTCAGGAAATCCCGATTCAACCGTGGGGCAATTTGGAGTTGACGACTTTTACGGTCAAACCTGGATCAAATCCTCTTCAACCCCAGGTGCTCTACTGGTTTGGAGAAAAGTCGGGAGAATGGGTTTATGATTGCTCCTTGAGGAATACCGAAGATGCACCCGCCATCGACTTACGGATTCAAACGGAGCCAGAAACAGTGCAGTGGGGATTAGGGTCTATCGCTGTTAAAGATGGCTTGATCGAGAGTGAAAATGCGACCCTAGAAGCGGCAAACCTAAGTTCTGCTA
>NZ_JAAHHZ010000187.1:0-9914 GCF_010672005.1 Moorena sp. SIO4A5
ACATGGAACAAAACTCTGCTGTCTTATAGATATCTGCTGGCAGGGTTTCATCATGGTATTCCCGAGCTCGTTCGGGGTCAAGGGAAAGTTCAAACTGGCGGTTCCAGTCGAAGTTGTAGCGAGCAATTGAGAGTTGATCATCCCGGTCTCGTGCTCCTGGACGATGCCTGGCAATATCCGCCGCATGAGCAGCAATTTTGTAGGCAATCAAGCCATTGCGCACATCCTCAGCATCGGGCAGTCCCAAATGTTCTTTCGGGGTTACATAGCAAAGCATGGCGGTACCGTACCAGCCAGCCAAAGCTGCACCAATGGCGGAGGTGATATGGTCATATCCAGGAGCAATGTCTGTCACGAGTGGTCCTAGAACATAGAAAGGTGCTTCTGAACACTCTTCCATCTGCTTTTTGACATTGAACTCAATTTGATCCATTGGCACATGACCAGGTCCTTCTACCATCACCTGTACATCATGTTCCCAAGCACGACGAGTCAACTGCCCCAATGTTTTCAATTCTGCTAACTGCGCTTGATCAGATGCATCATGGGTACAGCCAGGACGCAGGGAATCCCCTAAGCTGAAGGAGACATCGTATTTCTTGAAAATCTCGATAATGTCGTCAAAGTGGGTATAGAGGGGATTTTGCTTGTGGTGATGGAGCATCCACTTGGCCAGGATCCCACCACCACGAGAAACAATGCCGGTTAGCCGGTTTCTGACCAAAGGCAGATGTTCAATTAAGATGCCAGCGTGGATGGTTTGATAGTCAACTCCTTGCTGAGCGTGCTTCTCAATGATGTGGAGAAAGTCATCGGCAGTAAGGTTTTCCACTTTGCCGTGGACACTCTCCAAGGTTTGGTACACTGGTACTGTGCCAATGGGTACGGGTGAGGCATTAATGATGGCGGAACGAATCTCATCCAAGTTGCCACCACCTGTAGACAAGTCCATTACGGTATCGGCCCCGTACTTCACTGCCAAGTTAACCTTCTCTAGCTCTTCATCAATATTAGAAGAGTTGGGGGAGGCACCGATATTGGCATTCACCTTACATTTGGAGGCGATACCAATACACATTGGCTCTAGGTTAGTGTGGTTGATATTGGCGGGGATAATCATTCGCCCCCGTGCCACTTCATCTTTGATCAGCTCAACGGGAAGGTTTTCCCGCTGGGCTACGTAGTGCATCTCTTCTGTCAGAAGACCCTGGCGAGCATAGTACATTTGAGTCACATTGCTCTGACCACGGCGCTTGGCAACCCATTCAATACGCATATTTAATTTCCTCGATGACAGCTTCCCTCCGCCGGTATTAACCGGACTCAGGTTCTAAGGGTGTAATCTCAGCCTGGTTGCTCAGGCACCCCTAGCTTTGGTTTGATTATACTATCACAAATAAAATCAGTCGGATTATAGGATCGCCCTCCTTGGGATTGATTCACAAGTGGGTAATCTATAGAATTCAAGATTATTGAGATTAGCTTATGGAATTTTGAACCGGAATAGTTATATCGTTATGCTTGTTTAAGATTTAATCTCAAAATAATACAGGACAGTGCTTAGTTACACTGTCCTGTTGCTGTATCCTGTTACGGATGATTAATAGCTAGAGGCTATTGTATTCACCATTGTATTTACCTAGGTGATTGCCCAAATCGCCTTGTTTTAAAGAGCGATCGCAGCCATCTTGACATCGTTAGTGCTTAGAATCTCTTGGAGTTCCTCAGCATCTACGGTTTCTTTATCAATCAGCATTTCAGCAAGCTTATCGAGGATGTGCTTATTGCCAAGAATTACATTCTTAGCCCGTTCGTAGGCTTCATCAACTAGCTTGCGAACCTCTTCATCAATGGTTGATGCTGTGGCATCTGAGAAATCCCGGTCTGAGGCAATATCCCGACCTAGGAACATACTGCCATTCTGCCGTCCTAGGGCTACTGGGCCAAGGCGATCGCTCATACCATAGCGCATCACCATCTGCCGTGCCACCCGAGTCACCTGTTGCAAGTCATTGGAAGCACCTGTGGTCACTTCTTCTTCACCGAAGATAATTTCTTCAGCAATCCGACCACCTAAGGCCACTGCCATCTGATTTTGCAGGTAAGAACGGGAAAACATGCCTGAATCCATCCGGTCTTCGCTAGGGGTGAACCAAGTCAAACCACCAGCACGACCCCGAGGAATAATGCTAATTTTCTGCACTGGGTCATAATCGGGCATTAAGGCACCCACAAGGGCGTGACCTGCTTCGTGAAACGCTACGAGGGTTTTGCGTTTCTCGCTCATTACCCGGTCTTTCTTCTCTGGCCCTGCAAGCACCCGGTCAATGGCATCATTCACCTCATCCATCGAGATTTCGGTTAAGTTGCGACGGGCTGCCAAAATTGCTGCTTCATTGAGCAAGTTGGATAAATCTGCTCCGGTGAAACCAGGGGTCCGACGGGCAATCTTCTCGAGATCCACATCTTTGGCCAGGGTTTTCCCACGAGCATGAACGTTGAGAATTTCCAAACGTCCGGCATAATCAGGACGGTCTACTACTACCTGTCGATCAAAACGACCAGGGCGTAGTAGGGCAGCATCAAGAACATCTGGGCGGTTGGTAGCAGCAATAATGATAATACCGGTATTACCTTCAAACCCATCCATTTCAGTCAGCAACTGGTTGAGGGTTTGCTCCCGTTCATCATTACCACCGCCTAAACCTGCACCCCGCTGACGTCCCACAGCATCGATTTCATCAATGAATACAATACATGGAGCATTGTTTTTGGCTTGCTCAAATAGGTCTCGCACCCGAGAAGCACCAACCCCTACGAACATCTCGACAAACTCAGAACCAGAGATGGAGAAAAACGGAACACCTGCTTCCCCAGCTACTGCACGAGCTAAGAGAGTTTTACCGGTTCCTGGAGGTCCGACGAGTAGGACTCCCTTGGGAATTTTAGCCCCAATAGCAGTGAAGCGGTCAGCATTTTTGAGGAAGTCTACTACTTCGTTAAGCTCTAGCTTGGCTTGCTCAATACCTGCCACATCCCCAAAAGTTACCTGAGTTTGGGGTTCCATTTGGACTCTAGCCTTGGACTTGCCAAAGTTCATGGCCTGGGAACCTGGACCATTCTGGGCACGCCGCAGTAATAGAAACAATCCCACCAATAGCAGAATTGGGAAGAAGAAGCTGCTTAAGGTCTTGAACCAGAAGCCTTCATCACTCTGGGGTAGAACTGAAATATCTACACCGTTATTATTCAGAAGGTTGATTAGTTGTGGGTCATTGGGGAGATTGACCTCTACCTGACGACCATCTTGAGCGATCGCGATCGCTTTACTGCGGTCAGCACTGATTCTAACGGTTTCCACCTTGCCGCTCTCGACTTTGCTAATCAGCTCGTCGTACCGCCACGTATCTCGACTTGGGGACGGTTTGTCCAAAAATGCTGTACCAAGGGCGATCACCACTATGGCTAGGAGTGCATACAGCCCTGCGTTTCTCCACTTTTTATTCACTCGTTGTTACCTCCATAGATTCGAGGATGTGGCAAATATAGAATTTAGCTTCTTATATTAATTTATGTTAACCTTTCTGAGGAAAACTGGGCGGACTTTATCCTAAAACAGCCTTTCTGGAAGCGTTTTATGCCTTGTGATGCCTAAAAATAGTGTTTCGATGGCTGGTGTGGGTTGACCTAGAGCAATGCTTAATATTATAATTTGAGACTTTGGATACCGAACAGCCAAAAGGAGGGACATGATGGCGGTTTTGCGACTTGAAGATGGTACAACCTATACCGAGCTAAGTGATATTGCCGGAGAATTAGCACCTCTGAAGGTTGAGCTAAATCACTGGTCTGTAGGGGACAACCCAGAAATTCACAGGCTTCTAGAGCAAGACACCCTTAGTGATATTGAAAAGGAAACAGTACTCCAAGCTTTAGATAGCTACTTTGAACAACTTAAGGAAACCGCTGGCTATCAATCCCGTGACTTAATCGTACTGTATCCAGACATACCTAATCTTGATGCCCTCCTTTCCAAATTTAAGGATTGTCACTACCATACTGACGATGAAGTGCGCTACATAATTGCAGGAGTTGGGGTTTTTGGGTTTGTACGTCCTGATGGCAGCCAAATGGAGTTGACTGTGCAGCCCGAGGAGTACATTAATGTGCCAGCGAATACTGAACATTGGTTTTATCTGACACCATCACGACGGGTTAAAGCTGTGCGCTACTTTATCACTACTGAAGGTTGGGTTCCGGTATACACGGGTACGGAAATTCGGATGAAGCCAGTAGTAGCCGTTTGAGAATATCCCAGTTGATAACTTATTTAATATGTCCATTGAAGTTGACTACCGCTTTCCTCCCGGTGTTGATGTGGAAAAACAAGCGAAAGTGATTGCTGTTGGGCAAACCGCAGGCACCTGGAATGCTCGTTTTGCCCATCTCGAAAATGTGTTTCGCTCCCATCTTGGTACTGTTGTTCAAGGTGTCATTAACCCTGATGGTTCTGGTTTGGCTACCATCCGTTTTCCCGAAGCTAATGTGGAAAACGATATCCCTACTCTACTAACCATGATCTTTGGCAAATACTCCATGGCAGGACCAGCTAAAGTCATGGCAGTGCGCTTGCCAGAACACTACGGTAGGCATCCCAAATTCGGAATTACCGGGATTCGGGAAAGACTAGGAGTAGTTGACCGTCCCCTGATTATGGCAATTTTTAAGCCAGCGTTGGGACTCTCAGCGGAAGACCATGGGAAGATTTTACAAGAGGTTGCTGGAGCTGGACTTGACATTATTAAAGATGATGAGATTCTGGGGGATTTGGAGATAGCACCAACCCTGAAACGTCTAGAAGTCTGCCGTAAGGTACTTGATGAAATAAAACAGCAAACTGGGCGCACCGTACTCTATGCCGTTAATGTAACTGGTTCGGCTGACAAATTGCTTGAGAAAGCTCACACCTTGGTAAAGGAAGGGGCAAATGCCCTGCTGCTGAATGTCTTGACCTACGGTTTCTCTGTCTTAGAAGCCCTAGCTGCTGATCCAGAGATTAATGTACCGATTTTTGCCCATCCGGCCTTAGCAGGAGCCCTGTGTGGAGCCCCTAACCACGGGATGGCTTACTCAGTGGTTTTGGGAACCCTGATGGCTCATGGTGGGGCAGATGCGGTGCTATATCCCGCCCATTATGGTAGTTTACCCTTTGACCCAGAGGAAGAAAAGCGAATTCGAGATAGTTTGCGATCGCGTAATGTATTTCCTGTGCCCTCCGCTGGCATTCATGCTGGGATTGTGCCTAAGGTTGTAGCAGATTACGGACAACAGGTCATTCTTAATGCTGGCACTGGCATTATGGATCATCCCGATGGTCCTGCTGGTGGCGTTAAAGCATTTTTTGAAGCCATACATTCATTATGAGGTAATCGGGTAATCAGGTTATGGGGTAATGACAAGATAGTGTTTTTCATAATAATGAGATACATTATTGTTTCTTTACCATAGTCCGTAATCTTTACTACGTAATACTTACTTCCATTAACTCCAAGGACGTAAGTACCTCACAGTTTTGAAAAATACTATAGTAATGCATATAGTAATACTATTGATCGTGAACATATCATCAACAGCGACAGTTCTTACTCAGAACTCAGCACTCTTAGACTAAATACTATTGTGAATCGAGTTGTATTCTGCGACTTCGACGGTACCATTACCGCCGTTGAAACCTTTGTGGGCATGCTCAAACACTTTGCTCCCGAGTTGTCCGCCCAAATTATGCCCCAGCTGTACAGTATGAAGCTGACTCTGAGGGAAGGTGTGCGCCAGATGTTAGAGTCAATTCCTTCAGCTAGCTATCCTGACATTATTGCCTACGCTCAATCCAAACCGATTCGGCCTGGTTTAGAGCAATTGTTAGACTTTCTTGATACTCAAAATGTCCCTTTCATTGTCGTTTCCGGTGGTTTGCGCTGCATGGTGGAAACGGTTCTCAGTCAGGGAAGCACGGGGAAAAAATCCTTACTTGAGCGGGTAGCAGCTATTTATGCTGTTGATGTGGAAACTACCGGGGATTTTCTAAAGGTAACCTCTGAGTTTGAAGGAGAGACAGAACTTGTGTCTAAAGTGCGGGTGATGGCACAACACCCGGCTCAAGAGCAGATCGCCATTGGCGATTCGGTAACGGACTTGAATATGAGCCTGAAAGCCCCGGTAGTATTCGCCCGCGATCGCCTCAGCAAATACCTGGAGGAGCGCCAAAAGCCCTACATTCCGTGGGATGATTTTTTTGATGTACAACAAAAGCTATCCCAGCGGTGGAACAATGGTTAATCATGGCTCCTCAATCCGAAATCACCACCAATTACTATCAGCTATTGATCCAAGACCAACCTTAATTACTGCTGCTAGTCACTTCTATCAATTAGGTTGGATGGTGGGGACAGCCGGTAACCTCTCTGCTAAACAGCCCGATGGCAGCTTCTGGATTACTGCGAGTGGATGCCATAAAGGGCAGCTAGGCAGCAAAGACTTTATTCGCATAGCCACTGATGGCACAGTAGTAGAAAAACCATCACCTGAATCTCGTCCTTCAGCTGAAACAAGCATTCATCAAAGTATCTACTCTTTATTCCCAGATGCTAAAGCCTGTTATCATATTCACACCATTGAGTCGAATTTAGTTTCTGGCTTCACTAAAGACGATACCCTGCCTTTGCCGCCGCTAGAAATGCTTAAGGGCTTTGGAGTACGGGAGGAGAACCCTAAAGTCACGGTACCAGTATTTGTCAACCATCTAGATGTTTCTCGCATTAGTAGTGAGATATGCGATCGCTTTCAGGCTGCATCGCCATCAGTCAATATCCTATTAATTCGGAACCACGGTATAACTGTTTGGGCGTCTTCCACCGAACGTGCCCAGATCTACTTGGAGTTAGCTGATTATATTTTTCGATACATGGTAGCTGCTCGACAAATTGAGCTTAGCACTACCTCAATCAAGAATTAACAAATACAATTGCTGAATTGCTCAATCGGAACAATTCAGCAATTCGGCAATTATTCAACCAGACTTGATGCTAGTCCGTATACTGCCCATCACCAAAATGACTAGGGTAACTATCGTTAGAGGTACGACAAATGTCATCATGATAGTACTAAATTGTGATAAAGCTTGGTGTTGTGTGGCGTTTAGGAACAAATACAAGGTATAGGCACCGTAATAGCTTAAAAAGAGAAATCCCTCCCACCGGGAAATTTGATAGCCAGTAAAGAAAATTGGCAGACAAGCCACCGCTACTGCAATCATTACTGGAATGTCGAAGTTTAGGGCAGGAGTTGACACCTGTATACCATCAGGCACAATCAAGCTACACATCCCCAGCACCAACAGGATATTAAAAATATTGCTGCCAATAGCGTTACCTACGGCAAGATCTCGCTCACCACGGACACTGGCAATAATGGAGGTGGCAATTTCTGGAAGAGAGGTGCCAACAGCGATAATGGTTAAGCCAATAATTAACTCGCTCCAGCCAAACATCTTGGCCATAGCAATAGCCCCATTAATCAGCCAGCGGGAACCTAGTACTAACATTCCTAAGCCGAAAAAAATCAGCCCTAACTGAGTAACTATCTTTTTAAGGCTAGTACGAGACTGGCGAGATTTGGTTTGAGGGGTATCGTGGTCTCGGATTTCCTGATTTTCCTTGCGACTCTGAATAATGGTGAATAAACTATATGCGATCGCGCCAGCCAACAGGATGCTGCCATCGACTCTACCCAGTTGGCCATCCAAGCTCATAAACAAGAGTAGGAATGATATGCCAATCATCAAAGGTACATCTAATCGCACCAACTGCCGGGATACAACCAAAGGTAACATAGTTGCCGATATTCCCAAGATTAGCAAAATATTGGCAATGTTGCTGCCAACAATGTTACCAAGGGCAATATCCGCTTGTCCGTCATAACTCGACTGCAATGCTACGGCTAATTCTGGGGCACTGGTGCAGTAAGCGACTATAGTCAGCCCAATCACTAAGGGGGAGACACCTGCTACCAACGCCAACTGTGATGCGCCCTTCACCAAGATTTCCGCCCCAACAACTAAAAGTACAAAGCCAGCAATAAATAAAATGAGAGTGATTATGTTCATTGGCTGTGTGTGAGTAAGTCATTGAGGACGAGTTTACTTCATCAAGCATGAAAGTTGCTATAACCTCGACTTAGCCCTTATAATTATTACCTAGGGTTTATTGAAACGGCAAACAACTCAACAATAACACAGATAAAGCGAATTTTTTCCTGTGTTTATCCAGGTTTAGTTTTAGTTCTTAACCTAATAATTTATTTGCTAACTGTTTCATATTATTTTTATCAACAAACTCTCTAAAAACAGTTGCTTTAAAGACAGATAGATAAAAGGCGGCATGGTACTGTAGTAGCGGTTCGAGAGTCTACTTGGCTCTTGAACTAGCCCATACAACCATTCTAAGCCGATTCCCTGGGCTGCTAAGGATTACCAAAACCTTTGGCTTTCTCCTGAAGCTTGCTCATAGTCTTGTCAGTGCCTTCACCCTGCCAAGTCAGAAATGCCCAAACACACGCTTCTGATTCTTCCACTCAATTGAATCACTAACCAAATAGGTTCCTGTTGGAACAGGGTGTAATGTTTCGTGAGATTATCCTGAACTGCTAGGCGAATGGCAACTGTGTCATCGGTAATACCATCACCTTTGGCACCGTAATCCCGCACATTCACCATGTTCGCATCCAAAGGATAGAGGGGATTCGTTGCTACTGAAGAACTGACCAAGGTGGAAAAGCTAGCAGGTAAGCCCGATCACCAATAGTAGGCTGCACAGGCTTAGGGAGAAGAGCATGAGCTTAGCTAGGTGCAGAGGAATGCCTACTAGATTTTTAAGTCTTTGGAATTGATATTTATACTTGATATGTATAATAAACAACATTTAAATAATTGTTTTTGCAAAACCTTTACTGATCATCCAGTGGTAGCAGTTCTTAGTTAATCGTGTTTTTAGCATTTTTAAAATACCACTTGATGTCAAAAAAATCACAATATTTAATATTTAATTAATTAATTTTTGTTAAATTTAATTCAAGCCAATCTGGCAACAGATCTAAGTACAACTTGGGTTTAATTGAAAATACTGAATGATATCAAGTCCGGTTAATTACTTTGCCAATAATCCCTGAATTTTTGGTAATGCGTAATGGGTGATGATTCATCATCAACTAGCAATTAGTAATTACTAACTACCAACTAATAATTACTAATTACCAATTACCAATTACCCTCAGGAATTATGATCATTATTTAACCGAATTTTATAGGATACATCGATAGGTTTATTGATGACTGAATTCATAAATATATGATTGAGTTTAAGTAAAACCTGTTAGTAATTTTGTTGTTAGTGATTTTGGTCTCAACAGTCATATGAAAGTAGCAATTCTTGCCGGGGGGCTCGGTACTCGTCTAGCGGAAGAAACCGACACAAAACCAAAGCCAATGGTAGCAATCGGAGGGCGACCAATCCTCTGGCATATCATGATGCATTATTACCATTATGGCTTCCAAGATTTTGTGATTGGCCTAGGTTATAAGGCAGAAGTTATTAAAAAATACATGGTGGACTATTGTTCACTTAATAGTAACTTAACGGTCAACCTTAACAATGGCAAAGTCATCCAGCACGGTGCTGCAGCACCGGATTGGACAGTTGATTTAATTGATACTGGTATTTACACCAATACAGGCGGTCGGATTAAACGGCTCGCTCCCTACGTAGGCAATCAGACATTTATGCTCACTTGGGGAGATGGAGTTTCTGATGTCAATTTAAATGCGCTCCTGGAATTCCATCGCTCTCATGGCAAATTAGCTA
>NZ_JAAHHZ010000188.1:0-9888 GCF_010672005.1 Moorena sp. SIO4A5
AATGGCGCTATGAGGTTGAACAAAGGTATCAAGATTTTTATTTAGGCGTTAAATTTTGTTGTCTAGCTGAAGGGGCGACGAAACAGGCTGAAATGCTTGGTATGTAAAGCTAGTAGCATTTTGTGGTCAAAAAAAGTAGGTCTCTAAATTTGCAACAAGACCTACGTATTGACAATGTTACCAACATTCTACCAAAACCACCTAAAAAGTCAATTAAGTCTAGCCGATTATATTTTTTTAAAAATCCTGATTAATCTTTTACAATTACTCAATAAAGTCAGTTTATAAAAGTTAGCAAATGCTCTACCTTTATCCATTAAATTTGAAAGCCAAATAAAAATAATACAAAGATTTTTATCGCTGCCAAATCTCATCATTGAAAAAGTTTTGTTTCCAATAGTTGAATAAGTTTTGAAAACATACTTTACCTCGGAGAAACTAATTTATATAGCAATAGATCGAACAAGTTGGGGTCGCATTAATTTATTCATGGTTAGCCTCATTTAGGATAAAAGCGATGCAGCAAGGGAACAGGGGGTTCCCCCCGGAGACGAAACCTGATTACGTTGAGCCTTTATGGTTGGTAGGCTATGCAGATGCATGGTTAAAACTTATTGATTAAGGCGAGCCTGTCTTACGGTAACTATCGCCAAAGGCGCGCTTGGCCGTAGGCCACGCCAAAGGCGAACGCGAACAAACCACTCGCGCTTTGCATGGCTGACAGGGCGTTTCCAGTATATTTTACTTTGTTGCCAAAGTTAGGCAGTAGTAATCTAACAGAACAACAAATAATATTGTCAAAAGTTATCCCGCTTCTTGATGCAGTCGCTCATCGGGGTTTCCCCCACTCGCGCTTTGCCGTGGTTTCCCCCACTCGCGCTTTGCATCAAGACAACGAAAGTATTATCAACGCGGTTTAAGGGCTAGGTCGCTTATAGAATCTGCGTTTTAGCTCATTTCGTCGCCCCCTCAGAATCTCTAGTGAGATTAGCGGTAACATATAACTCAGTAAACTTAATTATGTTAACTTTTAAATAGGACAGTAATGACTACTTTAGGGGACAACCTTAAAAAAAGACGAGAATCCCTAAATATCACCCAGCGGGAAATCGCTCATGAATTGGGCGTAACCGTTACCACGGTGCAAAATTGGGAAGCGGGCAGGCATATCCCCAAACTCTACCCAAATCAGCTCAAGGTATTGTGTGACCTGCTGAAAGTTACCCTAGATGAATTGGCAAAGTGGGTAACTGATTGAACTGTTGGGATCCAGCTAAAAAAAAACGCCCCATATGGGGCGTAACCGTTTCCTATTAACCTGGGACAGTTTCCCAACAGTTAATCAAAAAACTAAAACAGGAGAGGATTATCGCCATTTTCTTGGCTACTTGTTACAGCGCCTGTGAACTAAACTTTTCGCAACAAAATCAGAAAAAATTTTTTGGGGCAAAATCTTTAGGGAATAGGGAATAGGGAGTAGGGAGTAGGGAGTAGGGAGTAGGGAGTAGGGAGTAGGGAGTAGGGAGTAGGGAGTAGGGAGTAGGGAGTAGGGAATCGGGAATCGGGAAACAATTTTGTTTAACCGATTAGTATGACAACCGGAATAAGCGTGTTTTTATATGATTTGTAAACAGACGTATTGCAGGAATTGGCTTGCATAAAAGAGGCAAAAGGCAAGATGGTAAAGAGATTCGGAGTGTTATTTGACAATGAAAAAATACCTGATTAGGTTTACATCTCATTTGGAAACCCTATAGCGCGATTGGCCGTTGGCCACGCTACGCGATCGCGCTATACAAAAAAATGCCCTGTGTAGGGCATTGAATATCTGTCTTCCAAATGGCTAATTATGCGCCTAAGCAGCCATTTCTTCCATCATCATCGCCATTTGCTGCTTGGCACGAATGTTTTTCATGTGCTTCTTCACGGTATTGAGGGTAACAAACAGTTCCGCAGCAATCTCTTTGTAGGAGTAATTGACTCGACGCAGTAACCAGACTTCTGCCTCACGGGCAGTTAAGCCATATTTGTGAACTTCAGCTAGGGCTATACTATGAATGGATTGACGTTGGTCTTCGAGGGTAACTAAAATATAAGGCTGCTCAGATATCCTCAGGTTGAGCCATCGAGCCCGAATCCGAAACGTTGTGGAGTGACTCGTAGTAATCTCTGAATCTATAATTACAGATTGATCGCGATAGAATTCATCACTGTCTTTCAAGGCTTGGCAGACACGCCAGATTTCTTGAGGCACCACCGTAAAATGTTTGCTGTTCGGAGTAAGTTGCTCACAAAGAACACGAGCGATTTCATTGCTATGAAGCAACTCTCCTTGTGTATTCAGAATTAAAACACCGTCAATAAAACCTTCTAGTACTCCTTGCAGTAGACCATTGTCTAACTGTTGCACCTGAGGAGCGGATTTTTCTAGAGTGTTGGTGAGAGTATACATGGTCTGTTGACCCACTAACTGGATTTGAAATTTAATGGTGCTTTTGACCCATTAAGAATTAAATTCGCCACGGGTCGCACCTGTTGAATCACAATTGGCTTAGCCATTTGTTACAGCACCTCTCAACCAGGGTTTTCGCAAAAAAATCAGACAAAAAATTTTTTTGGGCTTTTTTGCGAAAAACCCCCCGATCACTCGTGTAAATAAATACTGGGTGACTTTTGCCATTCCCCAAGATTGATGCCTAAGATGTCTAGGGATGGTCAATACTGAGTCCAGTCTTCGGGCTGCCCTTTGTAGCGCTTCTGATCAGGAGTAGAGGTTAGTAGTTAGTGTAAGCATCTACCAACATAAACAACAAACTACTAACAATTAACTTGAGAACCGCTATCGATAGACTAATGCGTACTAAACACGATTGACCGTAGGTCACGCTACGCGATCGCATTTAAAACAGGGACATAACCGATGAAAAATCTAGATCGAATACTCCGTCAGCTGATAGCTGAAGCATGTAATCATCCACCATTAAGTCTGGAACGTCGGCAAAAACTGAGCGAGATACATTTACTAGTGATGAAATCCGGCAAACTTTGGAAAGAATATACCTCATATTATAATGACGCTCTCCAAGAGATGTGGGAATATTGCTGTGGCCATCCTGAAGAGTATGACCCGACTATCAAAGGTGTGATTACTTGGCTCGACGATGAACTAAAAAAACGACTGAGACGATTTCGAGATGCTGGCTATAGGCAACAGAAGCGGCAAATTACTGGCCTAAGCAAAGAGGAAGGTAAAACTATTGACCCTGTAGATAGGGTACCAGCTGCTCCTGATCTACAACCAGTTATGAAAATTTGGCAAAAAACCTTGGATTGGGTAAAGACAGACCCAGACGGAGTGTTACGTCAGACTTGCTTTAGGAAACGCCCTGAGATTAATGCCCAAGTGCTAATCCAGCTTCGACTCCCTCCTGATCAGCCTTGGAAAGCCATTGCAGCAGAATTTAAGCTAACCCCACCAGAAGCTAAAGATTTGCCCAAATTCTATAACCGTAAATGCTTACCCCTGTTGCGAAAATTTGGTGTATGCGAGGGATATATAGAAGAAAAGCCAAAGACTGGTAGCTCGAAAGGCACCACAAAACCCCAACCTAGGAAAAAATCATGATACACAACGCCAACATGCTAGCAGATTGGTCAATCCCAATGCCGATTACCCTGTCGGCGCTAGAGATAGCTGAGCAATTCGCTCACTACCAACCCAACCAGCAAAAGGCTGAACAAGTCTATCTCAACACCCTGGCGGTGTGTGCTGTGAATAACTATTTACGGATCCTGGGTATTCCGACTGACCTAACTGCAGGGGATAGCTGGAATTCAGTAGTCCGCTTGGCTGAAAATGTGGCTGACCTGAGGGTAACCGGTTTGGGGCGCTTGGAATGTCGGCCTGTCAAACCCGGTGATTTGACTTGTCCCATTCCCCAAGAGGTTAGATTTAACCGGATTGGCTATGTAGTCGTTGAGATTGATCAAGAGCATACTGAAGCGACGCTGTTGGGATTTTCCCCAACCTCGGAAACTAGTCAATTAGTCATCCACCAATTGCGATCGCTAAAAGATTTACCAGCCTACCTCGATCAATTCCAACCTATGACACAACTCAGTCAATGGTTGGAGCATATGTTTGAAGCAGGTTGGCAGAGTTTGGAAACCCTTTTAGGTAACCAAGGTGCTGAGGCAGCTTTCGCCTTTAGAACCAAGTCTGATCAGACCATTAGGCGATGTAAACAGATTGAATGGGGAGCTAATCAAGGGGTAGCTCTGGTGGTGGCGCTCACCCCAGAATCCGAAACAAAGCTGAATGTTTTCCTACAACTCAATCCCATCAATGGTCAAACCTATCTACCCCCCAATCTGCAGTTGCTCTTGCTAGATGAGGAGCAAGAAATGCTGATCAATGCCCAAGCCAGAAACCAGGATCAAGCCATTCAATTGGATTTTAGTTGCGAACCCGGAGACCGTTTCAGTGTCAAGGTTGCTCTGGATAATGCCAGTGTGATCGAAGAGTTTGTAATGTGAAACTAGGATTGATCAAAACAGGCAACAGCGGATAAAGGAACTTCGGATCAGTAGGAAAGAGCGATGCAGCTCTGACTCCAGTAGGGAGTAGGGAGCTGTGCGACCCCGCGCTTTTTCAAAGCTAAGCGTGAACGCGCACTCCCTGGGAGTAGGGAGTAGGGAATAGCGCTCAGAAAATTGACTGTAGCTCATAAGTATGATCAACCCTATACCAATTCTGGAAATTAGCACTAAACATCAATTTCATCTCTCCATCTCCCCATCTCCCCATCTCCCTATCTCCCCATCTCCCCATCTCCCCATCTCCCCACCCTCCCTACCCTCCCCACACCTGCCACCCTCCCTGTCTTGCCCTATTCCCTGTTCCCTATTCCATACGCGCTATAACTGAAAATAACATCAGACAAAATGCTGATTTTTGACGGTTGATAGTAAACCGTCAACCGTCAACTGTTAAAAAACTAACCAATGGCAAAGCTAGTAACTCTTAAGCTGGATGGGGATTTTGAGGAAGGTTTTCGGGTCACTCTCGAAATTGGCTCAGAAAGCGAACGTCCCGAAACAGAACTTACTGGCAGATTGCCTCCAGCCCCCAACATCGTTAACCACTATCGTGAGTGGCGCTCAACCTATCGCAGTCTGGGCAACTCTTTGCGAGCAATCAAAATCAAACGAGTGGCAATCGGTGGTTCCATCAACAACCAGAGTCAGGGATTATGCGATCGCTTAAATCGGTGGCTCAAGTCAGAGTTATTTAGTCCACTGCGGGAAAAGTGGTTGGAAAAAGTCGGCACTACCGAAGAAGTCCGGGTGCTGATTCGTACCAAAAATCCCCAGCTCAGGCAGCTTCCTTGGCATCAGTGGGAATTTTTAGAGCGTTACCACCAAGCAGAAATTGCCCTAAGTACTCCAGAGTATCAACAACCAAGCAAATCGCACCAGAGCCGTGATCGACACAAGGTTAGAATTCTAGCAATTCTGGGCAATAGCGAAGGAATTAATATCCAACAAGACCGACAATTACTAGAGAATTTACCCTTTGCAGAGGTTACCTTCCTCGTAGAAGAACCACGGCAGAAGCTCAACGAAGCCCTGTGGGAGCAACCTTGGGATATTCTGTTTTTTGCAGGTCATAGTGAAACCGAAGCAGGAAGGGGTCGGATTCATATCAATCAGACCGATAGCTTAAGCATTGACGAACTCAGAGAAGCCCTCAAAAAAGCCATAGAAAGGGGATTGTCCCTAGCAATTTTTAATTCCTGTGATGGCTTAGGATTAGCCAATGAGCTAGAACAGCTGCACATTCCGCACATGATTATTATGCGGGAGCCCGTACCGGATCTTGTAGCACAGCAGTTTTTACAATATTTTCTCAAAGCCTTTGCCAGTGGTAAGTCCTTGTATCTAGCAGTGCAAGAAGCCCGGAAAAAACTGCAAGGTTTAGAAGATCAATGTCCCTGTGCCAGTTGGTTGCCAGTGATTTGTCAAAATCCCGCCGCCATACCCCCAACCTGGCAACAGTTGCGTGGCAATCACCAAAACCAACTGCTCCCATCCGCCCTGATCGTCAGTGTAGTTGTTACCATTTTAGTTATGGTAATCCGGCAGCTGGGAATGCTTCAGCTTTGGGAACTAAAGGCATTTGACCAGCTGATGCGGCTGCGACCTAATCCAGGGGTAGACTCCCGTTTGCTGGTAGTTGAAGCCACAGATGCTGAGATCATGCGCTATGGCTATCCCCTCCCGGATCAAACCCTAGCCCAAGTGCTAAACAAGCTAGAGTCTGATCAACCGCGAGTGATTGGCTTAGACATCTTTCGCGAACGTCCTAGAGAACCTGGTCACCAGGCATTGAGCCGTCAGTTACAGCAAAATCATAAATTAATTGCCCTTTGTAGCGCTAGGGTAGCTAACAACCCCGAAAACTCAGGCATCAAACCTCCCTCTGGGGTGCCAGAATCCCGCCTTGGTTATAGCAATATCATGGTTGACCCTGATGGCATTATCCGTAGGCATCTTGTATTTATGCATCCCTACCACGATGACCCCTGTGCCACCCACCACTCCTTCAGTGCTAGGGTCGCATTACATTACTTAGCCCAAGAGGGAATCAAGGCAAAAATCATTGCTATCAATAAAATAGGCTTGGGTAAGACTGTATTAAGAGATTTGTCAGCTAATGCTGGGGGTTATCACAATCGTGATTATCGGGGGTTCCAGGTGTTACTCAATTACCGGGAAACTGTCGCCCGACGAGTCACTGTCACAGAGCTGCTAGAGGGTAAGGTCAAACCAGAGTGGGTCAAAGACAAAATAGTTCTGATCGGAATAACTGCAAAGATTCACAAGGATTACCATCCTACCCCCTACAGTGCCCTCCAGTGGCCATACCAAGAAATGCCAGGGGTAATTATTCACGCCCAGATGGTCAGTCAGATGATCAGTGCTGCTCTTGGTGAGCGTCCATTATTATCGGTGTGGTCGCCCTGGGGAGACCTGTTCTGGGTTTGGGGTTGGTCAATCATTGGTGGTACCATTGCCTGGCGCTGTGGTCGAATACTGTATTGGGGACTCGCTACCATCACAGCGACAGGGGGTTTATATCTCCTATGCTTTGGTCTATTTACTCTAGGAGTATGGGTACCTCTGCTGCCATCAGCCTTAGCATTGGTAGGCACTAGTGTAATTGTAGTGGTTTACCGCAAACCACTTGGAGCAATCACTCCGTTAGCTATCGAAGGAATTCTCTAGCATTTCCATTTGAGTTGGAAACAATAATTACAGTTTTTGACCTTAGCAAAAATCCCTATATACCTGATTATCTCTTGCTTCTTGCTTCTTGCCTCTTGCCTTTTCTTAAGGGGAATCGTTCACAACTCAAATGGATCCGGATCTGATCTCAAACACCAAGGAAACTAGAATAGCTAAGCAAATTTTGCTTCAAAAAAAAATTTTTCTGATCATCTGCGAAAAGTTGGCTTGAGAGGCGCTGTAACAAGTATCAATGAAAAAACGCCGCCTGGGTCGGTGTTTGGTGAATTTCTAGAAAAGGTGTATTCTCAAATGAATAATTGGCTAAAGCAGCTTTGGACAACACTAGTTTCCTTCACTATCAACATAAGACAGCGCTTGCAACAATTAGCAGCAACAATAGTGAAGGGATTCGAGCAAGCAAATCATAGTAATTCTGAGCCGATTGACCAGCAATCATCATCTCAAGACTCCCAACAACTATCAGAATCATCACAAATACAGATAGTAATGAATTACACACCACCGAATGATGGCAAGGGGCCTGTTGGTGACAGCAAAAATGGCGGATCACTCTGGAAATTGTACCAGCTAATCCATGAAAATCCTGAGTTTAGTAACCCACAACTGTTACCAATATCAGCATCAAAACAACTACAACTATCACAACTACCGATGGTAAATGCTTTCACACCACCGAATGATGGCAAGGGACCGGTAGGTGATAGCAAAAATGGAGGCAGTTCCTTCATGAGTATGAATACATTAAACAATTACAATCCACCGAATGATGGCAAGGGACCGGTAGGTGACAGCAAAGATGGAGGCAGTTCCTTCATGAGTATGAATACATTAAACAATTACAATCCACCGAATGATGGCAAGGGACCGGTAGGTGATAGCAAAGATGGAGGCAGTTCCTTCATGAGTATGAATACATTAAACAATTACAATCCACCGAATGATGGCAAGGGACCGGTAGGTGACAGCAAAGATGGAGGCAGTTCCTTCCGCAGATAGTAGTTACTGAGTTGAAGTATACCAGTTTTAAATTCCTTAAAGTACTTTTTTCCTGGGTTTTAAAAAATAGGGAGTAGCGACTACATCGCTGCTTCCTATTCCCTATTAACTATTGTCTATTGCCTATTCCCGATTCCCGATTCCCGATTCCCGATTCCCGATTCCCCATTCCCGATTCAACACTTCTGGGAAAAAACCAGCTTCCAAAACCTGCTCCTGAGCAAAAGAACACTGACAAGGAAAAGTGTTCAACTTAATCCCAGTTTCCTGGGCTGCCTTAATCCGAGCCTTCTGATAACATTGGTCAAAGACCTCTGGCAAAAACGTTTTTAAACTAGGACTATCCTCCAGCAGTTCTTCCAAACCGATACGCTGTTCAGTGATAGTATTGAGGCAACTGTCGCTCCTTTTCCCTGGTTGATACATCCACTTCAGTAAATGCATCAGCAACACAATCAAACGACTTTTTAACTCGCGCTTTTCCCGTTTACCCATGCTTTCGACTTCTTCAATCAGATTCGCTACATCAACTTGGGCAAACTTACCCTGCCGTAACTGTTGCGCAGTCGCCTCGGTCCACAAGTAAAAGTCTTGCTGATAAAGGTTGTGGGCTGTTGTCATTACTCATTTCCCCAATTAATTGATGCTAGCATGTTGAGACTCCCCGCTCTGACCTAGACGGGGATTTGATTTGTTTGGTGATCCCAATTCTTAAGCATCACACCGCTACACACTAATTTCATGCTAAGAAATCAGTGGTCAGCTGTCAGTGGTCAGTGGTCAGCCTTTAGCTCAATACCTTTAGTGGTGCGTTACGGGGCGGGCTATATCAACCCTGGCTACGAGGTGGAAGATGAGGGCGAGCCCTTCCCTAACGCACCCTACGCCTTCCCACCTATATCTATGGTCTTAATTTAAATCATTGATATTAATTTACCTGCCCTATTGCACAAAACCCTATCCTATAAGATAAACTATAAATAGTCAAATACATTTAGGTAAACGACTGCTACAAGACAACCGGAGAAGGTAATGTCCCTAGGAAAAAAACTACGAGAACGCCGTGAAAGTCTAGGTTTAACTCGCATACAAGTTGCCAGAGCCTGTGATGTAGTAGAGTCTACAGTGATTAACTGGGAGGCGGATCGGCACAAGCCTAAGCTTTATCCAGAACAGACTAAAGCCTTGTGTGATATTTTAGACTTCAAAATTGAGGATCTGATCCAGTAACATGTAAGGGTATACCCAAAGCACAGGATGGCATTGTGCGATCATTTCATAATCATCTCTAGTGCTGCGGATAGCAATAAATATGGCAATTCTTATTTTGGTGAGTTACAAAGCTTATCTTTTTAAGGCAATAGCCATACATGCAATATTTAAGATAGTTTTAACATCAGATTCCCCCCTTGATAAGGGGGGTTAGGGGGGATCACTAATCACAGAAGACTGTACCTCGTAAGTGGGAGAAATGCTATATATCAATTATCCTGCCGTCGCCACCAAGCACGGACTAGTTTAATGTCGTCATAGGAGTAACGTTCTCCTAAGTATTCCCGTAATTGTTTCAGATACTGATCA
>NZ_JAAHHZ010000189.1:0-9853 GCF_010672005.1 Moorena sp. SIO4A5
CCTCGTAAGTGGGAGAAATGCTATATATCAATTATCCTGCCGTCGCCACCAAGCACGGACTAGTTTAATGTCGTCATAGGAGTAACGTTCTCCTAAGTATTCCCGTAATTGTTTCAGATACTGATCACCCACTTTTTCAATGGCTGTAATAATTGGCTCATGGCGTTCCAATGGTACCAGTCGTTTTAAATCCACTGGCTGATTCATTTCAATTAATTGGCTCAAATGATCTATTATAGTTCTGGTAGTATACCCTCGTTGTTTAGCAATTTCCTCTACACTTAACCCTTGTTGATAGAATTGCAGCGTTTTCATATAAGTACTGGAGGGCAGGGGTTCTGGTAGTTTTTGCTCTTGACAAAATGCCCGAATTTCTGAAATAAATTGCTCGCCATACTGGGTGACTTTATACTGAGTAACACCGGAAAGTTTGGCAAATTGCTCTAAGGTTTTGGGTTTCATCTGTGCCATCAGTTTCAGTGTGGAATCGGCAAACACTACATAGGGCGGAATCGATTGCCGGTCAGCTAGCTGTTTCCTTAGTTTCCGCAGTTTCTCTAGCAGAAGCTCTGCTTCAACTGCTCTGGGGTTAATTTCTCCTAAGGCTTTTTCTACAGATGACTGGGGAATAGCAACATAAACAGAACGTTGTTTGCGCAGGATTTCCCAACTTAGTTTATTGAGCTTCAGCACTGAGTAGCCATCGGTGGTTTGGTCTACCAATCCCTGGTGCAAAAGCGATCGCACTAGAATTTTCCAAGCCTCTGCAGTTTTATCTTTACCAATACCATAAGTAGAGAGTAAGTGATGGCCATATTGCTCAATTTTCTTACTTTTTGAGCCCCGCAACACTTGAATAATGTGGTTCATCCCAAACCGTTCCCGACACCGGGCTACACAAGAGAGGAATTTTTGAGCTTCAATTGTCCAATCTTCTACTGGCTTAGGATAGCAACAGTTATCACATTTGTCACAATTCCCTGGAAACCGCTCACCAAAGTAGCCCAGCAAAATCCGGCGGCGACAATCTGTGCCTTCTGCGTAGTCAACAATCTGATTTAACTGTTGATAGGCAATCCGTTGTTCGTTGGGATCGGGCTTTTGATCAATGAGATAATGAAGTTTGGAGATATCACTAGCGCTATATAAAACGGTACATGTGGCTGGTTCCCCATCCCGTCCTGCTCGTCCCGATTCCTGGTAATAACTTTCCAGGTTACGGGGTAAATCGTAGTGAATCACAAACCGTACATCGGGCTTATTAATTCCCATGCCAAAGGCTACCGTAGCTACGATTATCCGCACATCATCCCGAATAAACCGATTTTGATTAGTTGTCCTAGCTTTATCCGTCATTCCGCCATGGTAAGGTAAGGCAGAAATGCCATCATTCTGTAACCGGAAAGCAACTTCGTCTACAGAACGGCGGCTCGTACAGTACACAATACCGGAACCTTGGTGAGAACGGATCTGTTTTAATAACTGTTTATAGCTTTGCCGTTGTTTTGGTTGAACGTCGTAGTAAAGGTTAGGACGGTTGAAACTGGCGATGTGAACCTTCGGCTGTCGCAGTTCCAGTTGTTGGATAATGTCCTGTTGGACTCGATTAGTAGCAGTAGCGGTCAGAGCCAGCACTGAGCTATTAGGATAGCGGTTACGTAATAGTTTTAGTTGCCGATATTCTGGGCGAAAATCATGCCCCCATTGTGAGACGCAGTGAGCTTCATCAATGGCAAAGGTGGGAATACCGATTTGCGATCGCACTCTATCCAAAAATGGGATAAACTGTTCTGCTAGTAACCGTTCCGGTGATACGTAGAGTAATTTTATCTGACCCTGAAGGATAGCAGCTTCGCGCGATCGCATTTGTTGGAAGCTCAAGGTGCTATTGATAAAGGTAGCCCCAATGCCATTATCTTCCAAAGACGTCACTTGGTCTTGCATCAAGGCAATCAGAGGAGATACCACAACCGTTAAGCCCGGTTTCAGTAGCGCTGGCAGTTGATAACACAAGGATTTACCACCGCCAGTGGGCATGATAATCAGTAAGTCCTGATTTTCCAGCGCTTCTTCAATAATCTGTCGCTGTCCTGGACGGAAACAGTCGTGGCCAAAGAAATGTTTAAGGGCATGCTCCAGGGATGGCGACTCTTCCATGGTCGTGAGGGGATTGCGATCGCTTCAGTGTTGGGGATAAGATTATTATGCCTAAAAACTGTAACATAGACGCGCTATTTCCTACTCCTCACCTACAACCAAATCCCACAGGGCATCAATACCTCTGCCCACATAGTCGGAATCTTGGTGTTGTTCAATCCATTTAATCACAGTAGGCAGAACATGATTGGATGTTTTGCCCAATTTGCCCAAGGCTTCCGCTGCGCTACTACGCACAAAAGAATCATTATCTTGAAGCAGAGCTAGTAGGGCGTTGACTACAGCTTCTGAGCTGTTGCCCGAATTGCCCAAGGCTAAGGCTGTCCCCTGACGCACATAAGACTGATCATCCTGAAGCAGAGCTAGTAGGGCGTTGACTACGGTTTCTGAGCTGTTGCCCAAGTTGCCCAAGGCTAAGGCTGCCTTGCCACGCACATAATAGTGATCATCCTGAAGTCTTGATATTAGGGCATTGACTACGGTTTCTGAGCTATTGCCCAAGTTGCCCAAGGCTCTGGCTACCTGCCCACGCACATTAGACTGATCATCCTGAAGCCTTGCTAGAAGGGCGCTGACTACGGTTTCTGAGCTGTTACCCAATTTACCCAACCCTCTGGCTGCCTGACCGCGCACAAAATAATTATCATCTTGAAGCCTTGGTATTAGGGCGCTGACTACTGTTTGTGAGCTGTTGCCCAAGTTGCCCAAGGCTCTGGCTGCCCTCCAACGCACAAAATAATCATCATCCTGAAGCCGTGCTAGTAGGGTGCTGACTACAGTTTCTGAGCTGTTGTACAATTTGCCCAAGGCTTCGGCTGCACTCACACGCACATCAGGATCGGGATCCTGAAGCCGTGCTAGGAGGGTGCTGACTACGGTTTCTGAGCTGTTGCCCAATCTGCTCAAGGCATCGGCTACCCACCCACGCACATCAGGATCGGGATCCTGAAGCCGTGCTAGGAGAATGCTGACTACGGTTTCTGAGCTGTTGCCCAATTTACCCAAGGATCTGGCTGCCCTCCAACGCACATCAGAATTCTCATCCTGGAGCTTTGCTAGGAGGGCGTTTATTACAGTTTCTGAGCTATTGCTCAATTTATCCAAGGCATCGGCTGCACTCACACGGACATCAGAATTCTGATCCTTTAGCTGTGCTAGCAATATTGTAATTACCTGATCCTTTTCCCCTAACTCGGCTCGATAGTTCAGCAATCGCCAGTCATCAATTCGATGGGATTGCTGTTCTAACAATTCCAATACCTGTGATTTAAAATCTGTTTCATAGAAACTACAAATTATCTGAAAAACCTGCTCGCGAATCTTCTCACCAACCCGCTCTTTACTACTGACTTCTAACTCAAACAACTGCTGCAAAATCTCTTGCACCAATCCACGATCAGCACCAATAAAATTTTTTGGGTCTTCTGCCAAACAACTACCAGCAAACAACAAATCACGATGCAACCACTGCTCGTAGTTACTCTTATTAGTCAAAACTGCCCGAATCGCCCTCGCCGCCTTTTTCGGTTTTTGTTGTGCTATCAGCAATAGTAACACCTCGCGCCAGTGGGAGTCATGCAAATGCTCCCGAATCTGACTCAAAACAATCTCAAAATCTCCCTCATTATCCGCTTGATAGTCAATCTCTTCAGCACACAAATATTCCTGAAACGTCTTATGGACAAAACCATAACAATTTTGCCCTTGCTCATTCAATAAACCGGTGCGATCGCGAATCAAGGTGACAAATGCTTCTGCTTCTTCTTTAGCTTGGTATAACTGCACCTGCTTCAAGGTTTTAATCTGCTGACTCAACTGATCAATCAACTCATCCCGGTCTATCAGCGATGCAGCGCGGTCTTGGGGGTTTCCCCCATGAGCGACTGCATCAAGAAGCGTACCACTGTCGTTATCTTCAACATTTACCTGGGTATGAATCCAATACGCCAACAATTCCATCAATCGGCGCAAATCATATAAATCTAGATACTTAAATATTCCATGACTGCTGATTTCTTTGTTAGCATCCCAAGACGTTAACAACGTCTTGACAGCACAATTATAAAGCTCAAACCGTTCTTTGGGCAATACCGCTTGATACCGATGAATTAATGCAATGATTGTCAACAATAACGGATTTCGTGCCAATAGCTTAATCCGGTCATTATCATCTAGTGCTTTTCGTAAACTTTGCTTGCGCCTTTCAGCTTCTGCTTGGTCTTGAAACCTGCTGTTATACCAGTTATCAATAAACGCTGAAATCTTCTGATCATCAAAGGGTTCAATTTGATAGTGGGGAAATTCCTCAGTGCGGAAAAAGTCGCGCCGATAGCCAGCCGGTCTAGATGTAATAATAGCGCGATTTCTGTCAAACTGTCCCAAAAAATTCTCGATGCGCCTGACTACATCATTCCGTTTAGCGTCTTCTGCGACTTCATCCAAACCATCTAGCAATATCAACGCTCTACCATCATACAACCAATGCTCAAAAAATCCCACTGGTAAGGGTTTCACTGACATGGTGTTTTCAGCAAATACCCGAGCATAGTCGATCAGGCTTTTATCGAGATTTATCGCAAAATCTCGCATCCTAATTAAAATCGGTAGCCAGTCCGTATCACCATCTAATCCTAAAATCTCAGGATTTTGCTGAGCCAACATTACTGCAAAATAACTCATCAAGGTAGTTTTTCCCGAGCCTGGCGCACCCAATATCACTACTCGTCTCGACTGACTTTGGCTCAATAACTGCTCCGCCAAGAATTTCCGGCCAGTTGTCTTTGCCAATAGTGTTGTTTCTGACATTTCCCCACTACCAGCTGCTAACCAATCCCGTTCCCAAGCGCCAGCAGTTGATAGGTCTTCCACCACATCTGGCATTACAAAAATTTGGGCTAACTTCTCCGATTTTTCTACCTCTTGCCCAGGCACAGCAATGCCAGCAAATTTAACATCATCAAACCAGTTAGCTAGCTGCTCACAATAATCCTGTTTAGCTACCTGAAATTTTAGATAAGTATCCGTCTGCTGAAAATAAGCATTAATAAATGTCTCCACCCAAAGCTTGAGACTATCGTGATTCAGTTTAATATTATGCCCTTCAGCCTGCTGTTGAAATACCGTGATTAAAATCTCCCGATCAGGCTTCCCTTGATTAAGTAAGGGTTTTTGTAATTCCGCCAAAACTGCTGAATGTGTAAAATAGTCCCGCAAAAAATTATTAACTCCATTCCAGCCATCCGGTCTAGCCTGAAAAAATAAGCGCTGGCTCGGAGCCAGTTGTTTTTCCCATTCTTTTACTGCCGCTTCTCCCGCTTTGATTGCCTTGTCTACATCGCTTTTACTCAGAGCTTGACTTAAGCTATCCCATCCTTGTCCCGAAACAATCTCTAACAACGATTCCCCTATTTTCGGGATTGCCCAACCGGCTAATACTGACAAGGGTTCTATCATTGATCTCTAGTTATCGTTAATTATATTAATTATAGCAATTTAGGGAGTAGGGAGTAGGGAGTAGGGAGTAGGGAGTAGGGAACAGGGAACAGGGAATCGGGTTTTTTGCGTGGGTTTGGATCCCCCGTTTCCCTTAATAACGGGGACTTTTCAGATAGATTTCCGGGCTCCTCTTAGGAAGCAGTGAGTAGGGATTAGGGAGCAGGTATTCGGGTTTTTTGCGTGGGTTTGGATACCCCATTATCCCCCTTAATAAGGGGGAGTTTCCAGATAGATTTCCAGGCTCCCCTTAGCTAAGGGGGGCTGGGGGGGATCAATCTAGTAAATGCGATAGAAAGTTCGATACTCTGAAATATCTCCTACTCGAACACATAATTATTCTATCAAATTAAATGCTATACCAGAATTAAACTCTAACTCAAATACTATACCATAATTACCGTATTAATTTAAAAAAATATGATGTTGACTAAGTAATAAATGATGCTTAAACAGCTTATTTTAAGTTTAAAACTAATAAATTAATCGAATATGACGCTACGCGATTGGCCGTAGGCCACGCTAAAAGCGATCGCTTTTTTTTAAATAACCATAAAAATAATTTTTACCGCTAATTTAAAAGTTGTAAAAATAGTTGACAAAATAACAATGATTTTTTAAAATAAAATTGTCCCCAAAAACAACACAAAAAACCTTATGGACATCGAAAACTTTCTCCCAACTTTTGAGTATAATCCCAACAATCCTAATCTCCCTGAATTATCTGGCCAAGCCCAGCCAGGACGGGAGCAAATCAAACATATATTGATCGGTTCGCCCAAAACCGTGCGGGTCACAATCTATAATCTTTATAGCCGTGGCTACGCACAAGTTCATGAGTGGAGCACTCCTCAACCTACCGGAAATTCTGGTGAGGTGATCAGTATATTGATTCGACATCTGTTGGTAGATTAAGATAGCAACTTGCCAGGGATGCCAATCCCTGGCGACAGGTCAAAACTCAGGAGAAAGTACGAAGTCTGAAACCTAAGTTGGTATGTTGTTGATTTGGTGAACACATAGTCAAAAACCCTAGGGCTCTTGACTATTAAAAGAAATAATTCGGTCAAGCATTGGAATTAACCAGGACTTGACCGAATTTTTTTTTGTTGAGGGAACAGGGAACAGGGAACAGGGAATCGGGAATCGGGAATCGGGAATCGGGAATCGGGAATCGGGAATCGGGAATCGGGAGATTTTATATATCTGAGTGCGTAAGTCCTGTCATTCTCAAATCAAGACTTAATTGCGACAGTGCAATAGTTTTTTTAAAGTTTCCACGCTTAACACCCTTATCACCCCTTGTGATAGTGCAATAGTTTTTTCTAACCACCCTTACCACACTTACTGCACCTTGCGACAATGCAATAGTTTTTTTTCAAACACCCACATCACCTATATAACCCATTGCATCTTTTCAAAAATTGTGTTAAAGTAACAATATCGTTAAAACAATGGTTTTTCGCCATGATGATTTCTACCGCACAAGCCGCTGAATTACTAGGTATCTCTGCCACTCGCGTCCGTTTCCTTTTGAGCAAGGGCAGAGTCAAAGGAGCGTATAAGGTTGGTAGAACTTGGGTGATTCCCTTATTTGACGGTATGCCAGTGGTCACCCCTGGTACTCGTGGACCAAAGCGGAATTGGTCAAAGCGTACACAGTACACTAAAGCTGTGATCCACGTGAATCAAAAAGTGATTCGCCAAAATCACAACACCGGCGAACGCAATCCCGTGATTACCGTAAAACGCGGATCTAAAAACATTTACGGTCATACGGTTGAAGTCAATGGTCCTTGTCGGGTAATGTATCGCCCAGATGATCCCCTAAATTGTGGAGCACGGGTATGGATTGAGACGATTTCTGATTTTAAAGTTAGCTGAGCAAGGTCTAAGTTATTTAGTGATAGCGCTACGCCCTGGGAATTGGGAATAGCGATGAGTCAAGCATGGTCGAGAGACTTCTCAGACAACCTCTTAGGTGGTAGGCGATTTATTGGCAATCCCAAACAACCTACTTTATCGGTTTACCAATTGATAGATGGCGAATATAACGTTAATCAGTTCCGAGGAGCTAACCGTATTTTATCCTCAACCTTTCCAGAGTTAAGGTTAAATGCTGAACAGGTTTTTCAAGCGGTCAGTTATCAGTAGTAGTTACTATAAAAGGAATAGGAACTAGGAAAGTTCGGATCAGTATAAAAGAGATGCTATGGTGCGATGGCATAGCGGCTCTTTGCTGAGCATCCCATTAGCATTAACCATTGGCATTAACTTTTGTGCGATCGCATTATCATTAACCGTTGTGTCTAGGCATCCTTGAACTCTCCCCCCCACACTACCCACACTACCCACACTACCCACACTACCCACACTCTTCCCCGGTGAGGATCAATCCTCCTGACTGGCTTGGGGGAAAATAGTGAGCTGATTTGGAATAACCTAATCTGGTATTGTAACAATTTAAATTTAAGATTTGGTTAATTAAAGGTAAAATCAGGTGGACATTGGGAGTATAGATAGTGATTGAGATGCTCAAAGTAGGAACCTTAGTTCGAGTGATTTATCCTGATTATGTTGCGGGTCTTTCGGGTCGTATTGAAGCACAGGAAGAATCCGGTCGTTGGATAGTCAGATTAGAGGAAAATCCATTTGAGCAGAATGATCAACCATTTATACTATCTCTAGATGAGTCAGACTTTGAAGTGATAAAGCCTCCTTCATTGTAGTTAAGCTAGTTATTATATTTTCTAGTTATCAGATTTTCCATTTCCACCAAGCATGAAACACCAGATAAGTATAAATGAGTTCAAAGAAAACGTTAAAGCTGACTTTAACACCAGACCAAACTATGATCAAGGAAGCTTTCACCCTCGCCTAGCCAAGGGTCTAGTAGAACTATCCCACCTGAAAACTGGACAACGAATTCTAGATATTGCTACCGGCACAGGTTTAGTAGCAATTCTTGCCGCCAAAATTGTCGGTGCTTCTGGAGCTGTTGTCGGTGTAGATATTTCCTCAGGCATGCTCAATCTAGCCCAACAAAAAGTTAAAGCCGAAGGTCTCAACAACATCGAATTTATAGAAGCAGATGCAGAAAATTTCAACTTCCAAGATAATAGTTTCGATAGGATTCTATGTTCTTCAGCCATTGTATACTTAACAGATATCCCTGCTGCTTTACGCCAGTGGTATCGCTTCCTAAAACCAGGAGGATTAGTCGGATTTTCCTGTTTTGCCGCAAACGCCTTCCCCACAGGGGGTCTGTTTCGAGAAAAAGCACGAGACTATGGCATTGTAATTCCTAATCCCAATGGACCCCTTGGTAGTCCCGAGAAATGTCACCAGCTACTCACCGAAGCAGGTTTTCAAGACATCAACGTCAAAACCGATCAACTTGGTTACTACAGCAGTGATACTCAAACAGTAGCAGCAAACTCTTGGCGGGGAAACTCAAAGAGTGCCTTTGGCGCGGAAATTTTCCAGCTTTCTCCAGATAAATTAGCACAATTCAAAAATGAATTCTTTGCAGCCGTTGAGCGATTAGCCACAGCAAAAGGCATTTGGATAGATATTACAACGTTTTTTGTTTTCGCCAGGAAATCGGTAACATTTTCTATTATTAAATAATCCCTAGACGTTAGCTTAAGCGCTAATTCACAGGCTAGAAGCCTGTGCCACCCTACTTGAGGTGCTATCAGCTATCAGCTATCAGCTAATGCGCTAATTCACAGGCTAGAAGCCTGTGCCACCCTACTTGAGATCCGAACAGCTTGTGAATAAAATAAGCTGACTGCTGACTGCTGACTGCTGACTGCTTACCTTAGGTTTTTAAAGGTAAAACATTGCACTATTGCTATTATTTATTTTTCTGTTTGTTCTTCCTCCACCACTGGTATTGATTCTGTAGCACCTTCTGCTGAGTAGCCTGAAAATTTAGCCAATTGCTCTAAGGACAGCATACCTGGGTAAAACCGACCATTAATTTCCCAAGTTGGAAAGGCTCTGATCTTCGCTTCAATACAGAGGTTAGTTTGGGAGATTTCAGCCCTTCGGTCACATTCAATATAATTAATTTGCTTAAATGCCTCACCAAACATTTGCTTCTGCTTTGTGCAATAGGGACACCAGTAAGCCCCATACATTTTAGCACCAATTTTGTTCAAATGATCAGATAAAGAGGTGGCTGAAGGGGTAACTGGGA
>NZ_JAAHHZ010000019.1:0-18313 GCF_010672005.1 Moorena sp. SIO4A5
GCTAAATACTACATATCTCAAGGCGAGAGAAGAGAGATACGCCACCCATAAAAAAGGCAAAGTATGCCCAACCGGAAAAGAATCCGACATAGCTGACTGGTAGATGCCCCTGGGGAGCATTGAGGGTGAAGGGCAGGTCAACGTAATCTAGCCACTTTTCGTTGGTGTGCCATCCGAGTTGATCGCCAAAGCGACAGTAAGTTTCATAGTCATAATCGGCACCAGGAGTTACCTGCACACTCTCGGTCACTAAGCTCTGCCAGATTTGTTTCTGTACACTAAAGCCAAAGCGCCCATTGCTGTACTTTACCCAGAGGGTGTTGAGAGTATAGAGGTCTTTACAAGGAAACTTGTTGATATCTGGGATGTCAAGCCAGCCTTCTTCTTCTCGTCCTGCTGCTTTGAGCATAACAGCGAGAGTTTCTTGATCTGCCTCTTGCCACTTTCTACGAATTAGTAAATCCCGTAATGGGCGGTAATCTACTCCTACATCAGAACTAAGGTCATCAACTTCACTCAAACAGGTGAAATAATCGTCTTCAGTCAAGGGCTGTAACCATTCGTGCACTGACTGAGGACGGTCTTTTGGCTCTAAGGCCATGGCTTGGAGAATTACTTGATTTAAGCGATCGCTAATACTAGGAACCAGTTCTTTTGGTGGCACCAGCTCTTCACCGTCATACTTGCGGTAAATTGACTCGGTAGGATTTAGCCCAGTTACGGCATGGTACAGTGAAGCCGCTAGAGAGTAGACATCCACCGTGGCGTGACGACTGCCTTGGTAGTATAGCTCGTAGGGTCGAAATGGTTTATTGTCAATATGGCTCGACACATTACTATCTCGGAGTATATCCCCAGGAATCTCAAAGTCAATCAATACCGGTTTGCCAGTGTTACTGACCACGATATTATGAGGGCTTATATCTAAATGCACTAGCCCTACTCCATGGATTAGATTCAAGGCTGACCCAATTTGAGTGATGTAGGCTACTGCATCAGTTTCAGGTAATGGTCCTATGCGTTGTACCAAATTCCACAAACTTTCCCCGGAAATAAAATCCATTACGAGGCAGTAGGTATCTCCTTCTTGAAACAAGTCTCTGACCTGGACCAGGGATTCAAGGTCAGCAGACAGTTGAGCCAGCAGTTGTCCTTGCTTGATAAATTGTTCTCCATAGTTGGGGTAGTCTGGAGCCAATCTCAGGCTTTCGTGTGGTGTTTTAATTACAACATCTTGATTAAGTAACTGATGGACTGCTTTGTAAGTAATTCCAAAAGCTCCACGTCCAATAATTTTATCGATCTTGTATTTACCACCATGTAACAGCTGTTGCTCTGACCAGACCATATATATTAGTTGTTAGTTGTTTATGATTCGTGTTTAGGTTTAGTAGATTTACCCTGGCTCCTAGGAGGATTATCAACTAGTTTAAGACACCCTCAATTCAAATAATATTGATAATACAAATAATGCTATAGCATTATTGAGTAAGTATTAAGCTATCAGTTATCAGCTATCAGCTATCAGCTATCAGCTATCAGCTTATGCGCTACGCGCACGGCTGACGGCTGACGGCTGACGGCTTACATTATTTACATGCTATTAAATATGATAATTAATTTTTTGAGGATTAATTTTCAGTACTCATATACTTTAGTATAATTCATTCAGGTTTGCCATCCTCTGGAGCATCAGGTGTTAGCCGTTAATTACTCTGTGAAGAGAAAAAAGCTAGCTATAGGGAATAGGGAATAGGGAATAGGGAATAGGGAATAGGGAATAGGGAATAGGGAATAGGGAATAGGGAATAGGGAATAGGGAATAGGGAATAGGGAACAGGCAAGAGGCAAGAGGCAAGAGGCAAGAGGCAAGAGGCAAGAGGCAAGAGAGAAAAAATTATGTGTACCTCATTAGGTTAGAAACCGCTATACTCATGAAAGCTACTGAGAAATGGGATGACAAATGCGTTCGCGTAGGGTGACCGTAGGTCAATCGCATTTAGCTTAAGTCCGCAGAATTTTCCCCATTTCCTGCTTGTCCCGATTCCCGACTCCCGACTCCCGATTCCCGATTCCCGATTCCCGACTCCCGACTCCCGACTCCCGAGCCATCTGTCTAGCCCTTGGCCAGTAAGATAGGATCATCCAGACTAAAGAAACGACTTACGTAAGCTATGGCGGAAGAAACCCTACCCTTACCTAACCCTGAGGACGCAAATACTCCTTCTGATACATCAGCAGACCAGCCTGCTGCTAATAAGGAACCGAAGCCTGCTGCTATAGTAGACCAACCGCCGGTTGAAATAACTGAACCGAAACCTCCTACACCATCACCAGACCAGCCTGCTGCTGTAGTAGACCAACCGCCGGTTGAAATAACTGAACCGAAACCTCCTACACCATCACCAGACCAGCCTGCTGCTAATACGGAACCGAAGCCTGCTGCTGTAGTAGACCAACCGCCGGTGGAAATAACTGAACCGAAACCTGCTGCGATCGTAGACCAACCGCCTGCGGCTAAATCAGAAGACAAACCGGCGGCTAAGGCCCCTGCGGCCAAAAAGCCTGCGGCTAAATCAGAAGACAAACCGGCGGCTAAGGCCCCTGCGGCCAAAAAGCCTGCGGCCAAATCAGAAGAGAAACCAGCGGCTAAGGCCCCTGCGGCCAAAAAGCCTGCGGCTACAGAGGCAAAAGCTAAAAAAGCCAAACCACCAGCAATTGAAAAGAAACCCTTTACTGAATTTGTGGAACAACATTATCTGCCAGCCCTTAAGACTGCTTTTGCCAAACAAGGTATTGATGATGTAGATGTGACTTTTGCTAAACAGAAAATCCCGATTCCGAGTTTGAGTCAAATGGATGACTGTTGGCAAGTAATGGGTAGTTGGCAAAATGGTCAACGGAAATTTAACGTTTATTTCCTAGACGAAGATATTAAAAAGCAAAAGGCTTTTTCGGCCTCAGCTAATGGTGTTCAACCTAGTACGATCGAATCTTTTATGATTGATGAACGGAGAGTTACTCTTGATCTAATGGTTCATTACACTATACAACGGCTAAATGCTCAGAAGTGGCTAATGTGGAATTAGTAAGTCTTGGCTAATGTTTAGGTAGATTTTAAGCTATCAGCTATCAGCGTGTCGCGTATCAGCTATCAACTATCAGCGTGTCGCGTATCAGCTGATCCGGGTAGCGTGGCCAACAGCCAAGGGATTTTATCCAGACTTTCAAGTCTGTAAAATATCAAACTATTAAATTCGGCTTTGCTTAACAATGGAATGATTTGAAGAGTTTTGTGGAACGGGCATCTTGCCCGTTACAATTCCCGGGCAGGCAAGATGCCCACCCCACTCATATTCATTCCTTGATTCAGCAATGCCATTTTTTAGTAGTGCTGACTTAAGTGATGCCAACCTCAAGAGTGCTGACCTCACTAATGCCCAGCTCAGTCGTGCTATTGTGGACAATACCCAATTTGGAGATAACTCAGGACTTGATGAATCCATCAAGCTTGACCTAATTGAACGAGGCGCAATGTTTGAGGATGTGCCAGGGGATAGCTAGGAAAGTCTTACCCCTAGCCAAAGATAGGAATTCCCGCAAACAAATGCGATCAAAGGAAAGAATGCGATTGGCCGTAGGCCACGCTACGCGATCGCATAAACAACAAAAATGCGATTGGCCGTAGGCCACGCTACGCGATCGCTTACAAATACTCAATACCCCCAACCATGTCCTCTGGAGTATATACGTCATACATCCGACTACTCACCCCGAATAGCCCTCAATCGTGATTCTAAAGGAGAAGGGGGACTATTGCGCTTCATTTGTTCCACAAACGCTGCACTTTCTGCGGTATGGCGGTCAATTTCTTCCCGATGATCGTAATAATAGGCCATTGCCGCATAAACCGCTGGCTTAGATAAATGATACTCAGAGGCAATTTCTTCTAACGATTCTCCCATCTCCAAATACATTTTGGCAATAGTAGCGACAGGCATTATAGTGCTAATAATGCGAGGTTTACCACCACAAAAATCAGGATCTATCGCAATATACTCTGTGCTGATCTGTTGGATAGACATTTGTTCAGAATTCATTATCTAAAACCCAATAATTAAAGCAAGTATTATAGTTATAATTTTGACATATAAGAGGATATGTTAAAAGTTTTTTGATACTGATTTTTGCCCCCCTAGCCCCCCAATTCTGGGGGGAACAAGAATCAATTTGCTGGTAAAAGTCCCCCAAAATTGGGGGATTTAGGGGGCTTGTATGTAGCAAATGAAACTTCCCAGACAACCTCTAAAAAAGTGTCAGGTTCTGTTCCCTGTTCCCTGTTCCCTATACTAGCGCTATAGTTTTATTTACCTTGAGACTTAGGTAGTGACAGTCCCAGATAGCCTCCAAGACCTATTTTTGCCATATCCATAAAGGTGGGGCGGTATTGTTCATCAATTACCGCTAGGGTAAGTGACCCCCCAAGTAATATCGATATAATAGCAGCTTGAACCATTTCTTTGATTGTCAGAGTTTTATGAGCCATAGGTTTTTTCGGTAACTGGTATGCTTGACTGCTACTTTTAATGGTTACCGACAAAACCCCAACCCTTGACTGTCCAATGGATTAGTTGCTAATATGTTTTGATTTCTGTATGATTGTCTTGTGCCTCAGTTGTGATTGCGCTAAACGTTATGGCGCTGGCGGCAGGGAATAGGAAACTTCGGCTCAGGGAATTATTGAGCTTGGTCATTTAGGACTGCATCGCTTACTATCTTGAATTGGTAAACACCATTACAGCTATTACTATACTTATCAAAAATTAGCCATACTATGAAAAAGTGTACCCCAGAAAAAAAAATAAAAAAGTAACTATCATCGCCACTCCAAAGGGTTTAGAGAAAGCAGAGAAAGCTTTAATCAGGCTAGGATTTGAGTCTAAAAGTAACTTGGCTAAATCACAACTTATAGGTCGCACTACAGTAACAAAGTTTTTTAAGTCCGAGCCAATTCAGCTGGATTCCTTTAAACGGATATGCGATGGACTGAAACTAGACTGGAGAGAAATCGCGGGAATAGCAGAGGAAAACCGATCAGAACTGCTAACCAGAAATGATGGCAGTAGCTCAGAGCTGTTGGAGGGGGTGGAGCAAGGGCAAGCACCTAGGCGGGAAGTGACTGTAACAGATAAACAAAGTAAAACCATTAAAGCTGTTATTGTCTTAGAAGGGGATATAGATTCAGTTCAAAATTCAAAACATATTCTATCTATTTTACGAGATTATTCAGGAGACAGTATAAAGATTATTGATATTCAACCAGGCAGCATCCGATTAATTGTAGAGGGTTCTCCAGAGGATATTGAACGGCTTAGAGCTCGAATAGAATCAGGAGAACTAAAAGAATTAAGCGGTTTTCCTGTTCAAGATATTGAAATTTTGAGCGAAAGGTTAGAGGATGATCAAAAATGGCGTCTAGTAGAAGAGATTGTTAGCCGTGGAGCTGTGGGTCAAGACTTGAGGGGTGCTGACCTGAGTGATGCCGACCTCAGTGGTGCCGATTTGAGGGGTACTGACCTCAGAGGTGCCAAGCTGAAGGGTGCCAAGCTGAAGGGTGCCAAGCTCAATGGTACCTACTTGATTCTTGACTACCTGATTCGTGCTACCAACCTGATTCTTGACTACCTGATTCGTGCCAAACTGATTCGTGGCGACCTCAGTGGTGCCGACCTGATTCTTGTCAACCTGAGTTGTGCCAACCTCAGTGGTGCCAACCTCAGTGGTGCCTACCTGATTCTTGCCAACCTCAGTGGTGCCAACCTCAGTGGTGCCAACTTGAAGAATGCCGACCTGATTCTTGCCAACCTCAGTGGTGCCAACCTCAGTGGTGCCAACTTGAAGAATGCCGACCTCAGTGGTGCCAACCTCAGTGGTGCTATTGTGGACAATGCCCGATTTGGAAATAACTCAGGAATTAATCAATCGATGAAGCGTGACCTAATTAAACGAGGCGCAATTTTTGAGGATTTGCCAGGGGATCGCTCTGAAATTTTAACCCCTAGCAAAAGATAGGAATGACTGAAATTAGGGAGTGCTGATAATTTTTTGGAATCCAGTAAGCTTCAATCAAACAAATGGGATTGACCGTAGGTCACGCTACGCGATGAAGCTAAGCTTCCGCTAAAAGCGATCGCTTACAAATACTCAACATGCTCAACCATTTATTCTAGAGTATATAGCCTTTATCATAGTAATGAGGTACACAATATTTGTGCCCTATTCCCGATTCCCTATTCCCTATTCCCTAAGCATTTAGCTATCAGCCAATAGCTAAATGCTTACCTAAAAAAAAGGGGGAGTCGCAACGGTTCCCCCTTGACAATCCCGATTTTTAGGTCAAAACTATAAAGATGATAACGAAAAAGGTAATAACTTGATTGTTAAATAACTTTATTAAATAATTCTTTTAGTTAAGTTATGTAACAGCTTTCACCGTTCAGGTTTGCTTAAGCTTTCAGGTTTGCTTAAGGATTCAGGTTTAAGCTACGGCAGGGGCAAAATGTAATAAAACTTTAAATTACGTTGTAACTCTTAACCTAAACAGGCGTTTGAGATCACCAATACCCTGGTAAACTCAGAAAGCAATATATAGCAATATACTGTTTAAGCATTCAGCTATCAGCTGTCAGCTAATCAACGGGAGATAGTAAACAAGCATCGGGGGTGCTGCTACGGCTGGTTTAAAATCCCTGTTCGTTTTACTCATCAGACCCCGTACACTTAAAGCCCCTGATAGTACCTCAAGTAGTTTGCCCGTAGCCCATGAGCTGATAGCTGATAACTGACCGCTGAATGCTTAGTCATTGGTTTGGGCTTGGGTTGAGTGACCCGGATCTGTCCACACCAGGCCACCGAGAATGGTAAGCAACTATAACAAGCAAGCAAGAGCTTAAGATGGTAGATTCCCTTAAAAAACCTGATTTTGATGAAATCCGACCCGGTATAAAGGTACCGGCGAAGGACACGATCCTAACTCCCCGGTTCTACACTACTGACTTTGAAGCAATGGCGAAGATGGACCTCTCGCCTAATCAGGATGAACTGGAAGCCATCCTGGAAGAGTTTCGAGCTGATTACAATCGTCACCATTTTGTCCGGGATGAGGAGTTTAATCAATCCTGGGATCACATTGATGGGGAAAAACGCCGGTTATTTGTTGAATTTCTGGAACGTTCCTGTACAGCGGAATTCTCTGGTTTCTTGCTCTATAAGGAATTGGGACGGCGCTTAAAGCATAAAAATCCTGTGCTGGCAGAGTGCTTTACCCTGATGTCTCGTGATGAAGCACGTCATTCGGGATTCCTGAACAAGGCTATGTCAGATTTCAATCTACAGCTGGATTTGGGATTCCTGACTAAGAGCAAGAAGTACACCTTCTTTCAGCCCAAGTTTATTTTCTACGCTACCTATCTGTCTGAGAAGATTGGCTATTGGCGGTATATTACTATCTATCGCCATTTAGAAGCTCATCCTGAAGACCGGGTCTATCCAATTTTCCGCTTCTTTGAAAACTGGTGTCAGGATGAAAACCGTCATGGGGATTTCTTTGATGCGATCATGAGAGCTCAGCCGAATACGCTGAATGATTGGCAGGCTAAGCTTTGGTCGAGATTCTTCTTGCTGTCGGTGTTTGCCACTATGTATCTGAATGATGTTCAGCGGTCTGGATTTTATGCCTCCATTGGTTTAGATGCTCGTGAGTATGATAAGCATGTGATTGAGAAGACTAACGACACCTCAGGACGGGTCTTCCCAGTTATTCTGGATGTAGACCATCCGGAATTTTATGAGCGTCTGGAGATTTGTGTCCGGAATAATGATAAGCTAAGAGCGATCGCTAACTCAAATACGCCTAAGTTCTTGCAAATATTCCAGAAGTTGCCTCTCTACATGTCTAATGCCTGGCAGCTCCTAAAATTGTACCTGATTAAGCCGTGTTTTGGCCTTAGAGCAACGGGTGGAGGCAGTAGAACAAGCGATCGCATACGCTAACTCTCCCCAGCAGTTTCTGGAGGAATACCAGGAGGATCTGGATACCCTCAAGACGGATATTATTCTAGCGCGAGAGTGGCTCAAGGATGTTGAGATTACCCATGACCAAATTACCTATCTCGTCAATGAAGCCATCCGAGGTGGTGTCCAAGGTCATCGGGCAGAACTGTTTGCGGTTCGAGTGGCTAAAGCTGCAGCAGCCTTAGATGGTCGTCAGACAGTTAATTCCGAGGATTTGCGTCGGGCCGTGGAATTGGTAATTGTCCCCCGTGCGACTATGGTAGAAACACCACCAGAAGAAGCACCACCTCCTCCTCCCCCACCCCCACAAGATCAATCTCAAGAAGAGCAAGACCAAGAGGAAGACAAGGAGGACGACAATGACTCAGAGGAGCAAGAACAGGAAGCTCCGAGTATCCCGGAAGAGTTTCTCTTTGACCCAGAAGGGGTGATACTTGACCCTAGTGTGCTTTACTTTGCTCAGATGGCACAACGGCAAGGTAAGTCCGGAAACCGTAGCATTATCTTTTCAGAAGACCGGGGTCGATATGTTAAACCGATACTACCGAAGGGGAAAGTAAGGCGGATTGCTGTAGATGCCACCCTCAGAGCTGCTGCACCCTATCAAAAAGCTCGTAGGCAACGTCATCCTAACCGTCGGGTGATTATCGAACAAGGGGATTTACGATCCAAGCGGTTAGCCCGAAGAGCTGGCTCCTTGGTAGTTTTTGTAGTAGATGCGTCAGGGTCTATGGCTCTAAACCGGATGCAATCTGCAAAAGGAGCAGTGATGCAGCTTCTGACGGAAGCTTATGAAAACCGTGACCAAGTCTCCCTGATTCCCTTCCGGGGAGAACAAGCCGATGTGCTGTTACCCCCTACCCGTTCCATTGCTTTAGCAAAGCGGCGTTTGGAGCGATTACCTTGTGGTGGCGGTTCCCCTTTAGCTCATGGATTGACTCAGGCGGTGCATGTGGGCATGAATGCTCAATTGTCTGGGGATATTGGTCAAGTGGTAATTGTGGCAATTACTGATGGTCGGGGCAATATTCCCTTAGCTCGTTCCTTGGGAGAAACTCTACCGGAAGGGGAAAAGCCAGATATTAAAGGGGAATTGTTGGAAATTGCCGCTCGCATTCGAGCTAATGGGGTTCAATTATTAGTAATTGATACCGAGAGTAAGTTTGTTTCTACTGGTTTTGCCAAGGAATTGGCCAAACAAGCCGGTGGTAAGTATTATCATTTACCGAAAGCAAATGATAAAGCGATCGCAGCTATGACTAAGAATGCGATCGCTGATCTCACATCTAGGTAAAGAAGGTTGACTATTGAATACTGTTTACTGTTGACTGTTAAGATTTAATCTAGTTATAGCGGTTTTCAACCTAGTCAGGTACACTTTTTGGGGTGCATCTCATTTTTTAAAATTTTGCGTAGTGGCGTGGCACACCTAAAAATGTTTGTTGGGTTTCCCTACCGCTCAACCCAACAAAGCGTTACTGGTGTTGGGTTTCATTCTTCAACCCAACCTACGCTTATTGCACCATTTTAAATGTGTCGGTCCAGTAGGGTGCGTTAGGGGGGCCTTAATTTTTCGCCTCGTAGTCAGGGTTATGTTGCTGCCCGTAACGCACCACCGTGTCAAACAGCAAAAATGAGATGCACCCAATTTTTGGGCTTTTAGGTAGCAGGGAGCAGCTATTAGTAAAGTCGGAATAAGAAAGAAATAAAAAGTTTTGTGTACATCCTTAGGTTAAAAACCGCTAGATTTCTATTTTGTCACTATCCTAAAAGCAGTACAAGCAATAAAACAACTATGAGATCTAGAATTAAATTTTTGAGCTTTCTATTATCAGCAGCAGTATTGGGGTTAACGGTAGAGTTAGCTACTCATACTTCTAGTGTAGAAGCAGGAACTAGGAGGGTTTGTGTAGGTGGACTATGTCGGGAGATTTACGTTCCAGACGTAAATGTTCCAGGGATAAATGATATAAGACGTGAAATACAAAATTGTTTCAGTGGTGGATGCGATCCAGGTAGACTGATTGATATAGGAATTCCTGTTGAAGAAATATGGGGGGAGGCTGGTAGAGGAGCTTATCGCGCTGCTGCTGAATGGATGAGAACGAACAATAGCAGTGGTCGTTCCTTAGACAACTTTCAGAAGCGATATCTACGACCTCATTTTGGAGATTTGGTTGACCGTGTTAGAGTTACCTACAATGCTAACTTGCTAGATGAATGGTCAGCTTTTGGGTATAAAATTAGTCAAGGCTCTGGAGCTCAAGCTTATTGCGACCAAATTTATGTTAACGATTCATATAGGTCGAGTGATACTAATCAGCTTGTTTTACTAGCTCATGAGCTTATTCATTCCCAGCAGTGTCAACGGCATGGTGGTTACTATGGTTTTGGTTATCATTATTTCAAAGAATATAAGAAGGCTAACCAAAATTACAGAAACAATAAGTTAGAACAAGAAGCTTTCACTTTTGAGGATCAGTTTGCCGGATGGATAGGTGTACAGGTAGCTGTTGGGGGAATACTTAGTGATTATCATTCTGGTTGTAACAGCTTAGGAAAATCACGTTCACCAGATTGCGTTGCAGCGATTCACCGATATTGCGATAAAAACAGTCGTGGCGGTGCGGGATTAAGCCAAGAAGTTGGAGCTGGTGTGTTTGGAGTAGCCTGCTTTAACCCTACATGGTATGGCGATGTTTCTGTTAATACTCTTCGTAGTTATCACCAAGGATGTGACAACTTAGGAAAATCACAAGCTCCAGAATGCGTTGCAGCGATCCACCGATATTGCTTTGAGAAACATGGTGCAGGGGCAGGATTAAGCCAAGAAGTTGGGGCTGGTGTTTTTGGAGTAGCCTGTTTTAACCCTACATGGTATGGCGATGTTTCTGTTAATACTCTTCGTAGTTATCACCAAGGATGTGACAACTTAGGAAAATCACAAGCTCCAGAATGCGTTGCAGCGATGCACCGATATTGCTTTGAGAAACGTGGTGCAGGGGCAGGATTAAGCCAAGAAGTTGGGGCTGGTGTTTTTGGAGTAGCCTGTTTTAACCCTACATGGTATGGCGATGTTGCTCCAGTACTGAGACGCTAATTTAGATAAAATGCAAAAGGCATGGTGGCGATTGCTCTTTGAGATACTTCTAAGTACTCCTCAACTAGAAAAAAATTCATCAATACCCCCAGTAAAAGTCGGCGAGGTAATAAACAAGCGATCGCTACTGTCGGGGATTTTAGGAGCTGCGATCGCTTGCCTTAAAATGATTTTTCGATCTACTGATCCTGTTTGCCTCCTTGAGTTAACAGCGGGGAAAGCCCATTTCTCCCCTTACCGCCCTTTGCTTCTATCCCCTCAGGACTTACCCACCAAGACCCATAAAACCTGGTTTCTAGTTACAAGTCAAAGGGTGAAATCGCTGTAATTACCGTCAATAATAGGGTTTGGGGCGTAAGTGCTAAACTTGATATAATTTGCGCAAAAGATGACCAAGTGTTGAATCAAGAACCATGAAACGCCGAAAATTTTTTAGTAACGCTGCGATTGGTGCAGCCAGTACAGCTGCCTTAGCCTCCTGTAATCAAGCTAGTACAGGACCAGTTGCTCAATCCGGCAGTCAGCCTATGGTTCGATGGAAAATGGTCACGAGCTGGCCAAAATCTCTCGATACTATCTATGGGGGAGCTGATACTGTCTGTAAGCGGGTCAGTGCCATGACCAATGGGCGTTTCCAGATTACCCCCTCTGCGGCTGGTGAAATTGTACCAGGATTAGAGGTTCTCGATGCCGTCCAACAGGGAACCGTTGAGTGTGGTCATACCGCTAGTTACTACTACGTTGGCAAAAATCCTGCCCTAGCATTTGGCACTAGTGTACCCTTTGGTCTAACTGCTCCACAACAAAATGCTTGGTTGTACCACGGTGGTGGCTTGGAATTGATGCAGGAACTCTATGCTGACTTTGGGGTGATTAATTTTCCAGCAGGTAACACCAGTGCTCAGATGGGAGGTTGGTTCAAGAAACAAATTAATTCTGTAGGTGACCTGAAGGGATTAAAAATGCGTATCCCTGGATTGGGAGGTAAAGTGATGGAGCGCTTGGGGGTGAATGTCCAAGTATTACCTGGGGGTGAAATTTTCCTTGCCCTAGACCGGGGAACCATTGATGCTGCTGAATGGGTTGGTCCCTATGATGATGAGAAGCTGGGCTTGTACAAAGCAGCTAAGTTCTATTATTATCCAGGCTGGTGGGAACCCGGACCAACCCTAGAGGTACAGGTTAATAAAAAAGCTTGGGATAAGTTGCCCAAGGAGTATCAGGAAATTTTTAAAGATGCCGCCAGGTACGCCAATATAAATATGGCGGCTCAGTATGATGCTTTGAATGGAGGGGCATTGGAACGCTTGATTAAAGCGGGTGTTAAGCTGACTCCTTACTCTCAAGACATTTTGCAGGCCGCTGAGAAAGCATCATTCGAGTTATTTGAGGAAGATGCTAGCAAAGATGCCAAGTTTAAGAAAGTTTATGAACAGTGGAAAGGGTTTCGCAACCAAGTTTACAAGTGGAATGGCACAAATGAATTGAATTTTGCTAATTTCGCCTTTTCTCGGAACTAGAGCACTATCGCCATCTTAAATTACCATATTTTTTCACTGAGGGGTGTCACCCATCATTTTATGCTATATTGGGATCAGTAGATAGATGCACCCTGATGATCCAGAGAGTCTTTTTGACGGCTCTCTTATTTTTTTGCAAAAATTGATACGTGAACATATAGCACTACGCATTTAGATTAGGACATTCCTAAATTCCAAAACTTAGTCATAGCTTACTTTTGACTTCTGACTTCTAACTTCTGACTTCTAACTTCTGACTTCCGCGTAGCGCTATACCTAGGGTCAGCTGCTTGGAAAATTATTAACTGAGGGGTGACACCCCTCGCTCAATCTGTTATATTGAGATCAGTAGATAGATGCACCCTGATGACCTAGAGAGTCTTTTTGACGGCTCTCTTATTTTTTTTTGGAAAAGCGATTGGTGCTTTGCCACCAAATAAAAAAGCGCTCCCTTTTTGGAGAGCGCTGTTAGGGGGTACCTTTGTACTCCCCTAGGGGTGATCGGATTACGATCTTATTAGCCGTTGATCGCTGGAGCAGTCAAAGCTACAGGAGTAGCTTCAGCAGCTGCTAGGTCTAGAGGGAAGTTGTGAGCGTTACGCTCGTGCATTACCTCGAAACCTAGGTTGGCACGGTTTAGTACGTCAGCCCAGGTGTTGATCACGTGACCTTGTGAGTCGATGATGCTCTGGTTGAAGTTGAAACCGTTGAGGTTAAATGCCATGGTGCTGATGCCCAGTGCAGTAAACCAGATGCCGATTACAGGCCATGCACCTAAGAAGAAGTGCAAGGAACGGCTGTTGTTGAAGGAAGCGTATTGGAAGATTAAACGACCGAAGTAGCCGTGAGCTGCCACGATGTTGTAAGTTTCTTCCTCTTGACCGAACTTGTAACCATAGTTCTGAGACTCAGTTTCAGTAGTCTCACGTACTAAGGAGGAGGTTACCAAAGAACCGTGCATTGCACTGAACAAGGAACCACCGAATACACCAGCTACACCTAGCATGTGGAAGGGGTGCATTAGGATGTTGTGCTCAGCTTGGAACACGAACATGAAGTTGAAGGTTCCGCTGATACCTAGAGGCATACCATCGGAGAAAGAACCTTGTCCGATTGGGTAGATTAGGAACACGGCGCTAGCAGCTGCAACCGGTGCGCTGTAAGCTACGCAGATCCAAGGACGCATACCTAAACGGTAGCTTAGTTCCCACTCACGACCCATGTAGGCGAATACACCAATCAGGAAGTGGAACACTACCAACTGGTAAGGACCACCGTTGTATAGCCACTCATCTAAGGAAGCAGCTTCCCAGATTGGGTAGAAGTGTAGGCCAATGGCGTTAGAAGAAGGAACAACAGCACCAGAGATGATGTTGTTTCCGTACATCAAGGAACCAGCAACGGGCTCGCGGATACCATCGATGTCCACAGGAGGAGCAGCGATGAAAGCAATGATGAAGCAGGTGGTAGCAGCTAGCAGGGTTGGGATCATTAATACACCAAACCAACCTACATAGAGGCGGTTGTTGGTGGAGGTGACCCAATTGCAGAACTGAGACCACACAGAGGTGTTGCTCTGCTGTAATACAGTAGTCATGTTCTTATGATTGCGGGTATGAATATGAAGTTATCGAGGTTCGTCCGGCTTGTGTGCGCCTTCATGTACTTATATTAAGCAATATATTTATTTTTGTAAAGGGTTTTGAGAGTAATTTACCCTCAGGTTATTAAATAATGTAAATAAGTAAAAGTTATATTAAAGAAGTCTTGACAAATAAATATGAATGTGATATAGGAAGAATAGGTAAACCAAAATAGCGATCGCATACAAGATAGCGATCGCATAAAACTAGAGGCCCTCCATCGAACGCCTATATATATAGAGCCTGAAATATAGAGCCTGAGCCTGGTTCTTTCCGTAACTCCTAACTTAGAAACCTACTTACGACTAAGCACTCAACACTGAGCATTAAAAAAAACCTCAGCCAGGAGGCCACTTCATTTGGCGTTGACCCAAAATGTGCAAATGCAGGTGATCAACAGTTTGACCACCATCAGCACCATTATTAATCACCAGTCGATAGCCATTGGTCAAACCGGCTTGCTCAGCAACTTGCTTAGCAGTTAAGAGCAGGTGTCCCATCAGGGCTTGATCTTCAGACTGAGCTGCTGCCAGTTGAGGAATGGGCTTCTTGGGAATTACCAGAATATGAACTGGTGCCTGAGGGTTAATATCCTTGAAGGCAAGGGCTAAATCGTCTTCATAAACAATATCCGCTGGAATTTCTCGGCGGATAATCTTGCTAAAGATGGTTTCGCTCATAGCAGCTGCCAATACTATGTTTACTAGATCAGATGCAATTGTGACACAAAATGTCAGTTAGCTATAGCATTTTTATTTGAGTTGTGAACATAGTCGCGCTTGGGTATTGGCAATAGGCAATAGGCATGCTAGCAAGAGGGAAGAAAGTAGATCGGGATTTTTGGTAGCGATGCAGCGCGGTCTTGGGGGTTTCCCCCATTAGCGACTGCATCAAGACAATGGAAAGAACTTTCATTCTTGTGAGACCATAATGCCCGCGTTATAGTTCACAAAATAGTTATAATTGTGCAACCACTATCATCTGAAACGATTTCCTCATATCTATTGGATATAGGGCTGTGTACTGATACTTTTAACCCGGACAAATTCTGACATCTTGGATATCTAGGATATCCAAGATGTCAGAAAAGCTGAGTACTACATCCCCGACTGCTTCGAGGAAGGTGGTAATTACGGTCGATGCCTGGTATTATCCAGGGCACCTCCGCTCCAGAACCGTGCGTGAAGTCGGGTAAGGTTTGTAGATTACTCTACTCCCCTCCCCTAAGAACCGGACTTGACAGTTACCCATCATCCGGCTCAAGCCTTACTTCAAGCCTTCTGCTTGGTTTTCTTTTTGCCATGAAGTTACTAAAAATGCGATCGCTACCAGGGAACCCACCATCAGGGTGGCGTAACTGAGCATCATGATGCTAACATGCATCATTAACCAATTGGATTTCAGAGCAGGTACCAATGGAGCACTTTCCTGCATGTCTGGTGGTAGGGATAGAGCGGCAAACGCGGTAATTCCCATGGCGACTGGTGCAGTAGCCACGCCCACAAATCGGCTGCGACTCATGTTTTCAGCAATTAGATGAACTGTGGTAATTCCCCAGGTCAGGAAAAATAGGGATTCATAGAGATTACTGATCGGGAAGTAGCCCGCCTCTAGCCATCTTGCTCCGAGTAGGGTAGCAGTGCAAAGGTTGGCGGTTGCCATCCCTGATGTTCCTAAGGGTGACAAATAAGGGATTTTAGGAAAAGCGGCTCCTACCCAGTAAATTAACATCGTCACAAACAGGACGAAAAAGGCAATATTATCTAATTTGTTCTGGAGTGTAACCAGATCCATACAGTGTTCTCTCTCAAGTTAATTTTGTATAAAGCTTATATTATTGCAGCATTACTACTATCCTATCGGTTAGATGTGCCCCTTTTGATAGAGTGCTAGTGCCTGATACCGAGTTGTATTCAAAAATAGTAGATTGGTTGGATAGGGAGATGGGGAGATAGGGAGATGGGGAGATAGGGAGATGGGGAAATTGGGGGAAGAGAAAGTTGTATGTTTGACCGCAACTTGGTATGAGTACCCACATTCCGCCCCCTCAAGTTTGAGACTTGCGGTTCCTTCCTACAAAAAAAGCGCCCTTCCTCACAGAAGAACGCTTTATTGCAAGAGGTGCGATCGCTCGCGCCTCTTTCCCGGGTCAAGATTAACCATTGATGATAGGAGCACTCACAGCAACTGGAGCCACCTCACTAGCAGCCAAATCGAGAGGGAAGTTGTGAGCATTACGCTCGTGCATCACTTCAAAGCCCAAGTTAGCCCGGTTAAGCACATCAGCCCAGGTGTTGATGACGTGACCTTGAGAATCGAGCACGGACTGGTTGAAGTTGAAGCCGTTCAGGTTGAAGGCCATAGTGCTAATACCTAAAGCGGTAAACCAGATGCCAACCACTGGCCAAGCACCCAAGAAGAAGTGCAAGGAACGGCTGTTGTTGAAGCTAGCATACTGGAAGATCAAACGGCCAAAGTAGCCATGAGCCGCAACGATGTTGTAGGTTTCTTCTTCTTGACCGAACTTGTAACCATAGTTCTGAGACTCGATTTCGGTAGTTTCACGAACCAGGGAAGAGGTCACTAGAGAACCGTGCATCGCACTAAACAAAGCACCACCAAATACACCAGCTACACCGAGCATATGGAAGGGGTGCATCAGGATATTGTGTTCTGCTTGGAATACGAACATGAAGTTGAAGGTACCACTGATTCCTAGAGGCATGCCATCAGAGAAACTGCCTTGACCAATGGGGTAGATCAGGAAAACAGAGGTAGCGGCAGCCACAGGGGCACTGTAAGCTACGCAAATCCAAGGACGCATACCCAGACGATAGCTCAGCTCCCACTGACGACCCATCCAGCAGAAGATGCCAACTAGGAAGTGAAACACAATCAGCTGGTAAGGGCCACCGTTGTATAACCATTCATCCAAGGACGCGGCTTCCCAAATCGGGTAGAAGTGCAAGCCGATAGCATTTGAAGAAGGTACAACGGCACCAGAAATGATGTTGTTACCGTAGATCAGAGAGCCAGCCACCGGTTCACGGATACCGTCGATGTCCACTGGAGGAGCAGCGATGAAGGCGATGATAAAGCAGATGGTAGCGGTTAGCAAGCAAGGGATCATCAAAACACCAAACCAGCCTACGTAGAGGCGGTTATTGGTGGAGGTAATCCAGTTACAAAACCGATCCCAAAGATTGCCGCTTTCACGACCTCTTAATGTAGTTGTCATGGTTCAAATATTATGGCAATTAACGGAAAGTGCCAGAGGTGAAGATGCGGTGCGACCCCGGTCGGGTTTCCCGACAAGCGTGAAGGCGCACCTAGAAAATAGTCTTCTTGCCTTGGCTTATGATTAATACTATTAACACTAATCTTGAATCTGCACGTTTTTTTATATTTCTTAATATCAACGAAATTTTTACTTATTTGATTTTGCATTTATTCAATTAATTAAACATTTATTTGCTTTAATTAATCTTTATTTAACTAACTTTAAAAATCGAAATAAATGTAAGGGAGACCACTCTGAGGAGCAAACAACCAAACTACGTAGAGACCTACTGGTACCAACAACAACTTCACCGGCCAGTTGAGTTGTAATTTCAGACCCCTTCGGATACTGTAAACCCCAGCCATTGAGGCTGCTAAGCTAACTAACAGCAGAAGCACCCAGAAGCGTTCCATACCAATAGCGGTTAAGTAGACTTTTTGACCAAATTGGATGTCAGCTGGGTGACCCCAGAGATTCTGGATGACTAAACTGGCTTGTGTGAGATTGGGGATGCGGAAAAAAATCCAGGCAGTAAACACCATAAATTGGGTCAAAAACCAGCTTACCAAGACCCCTGACCAACTTTGCCACCAACGTTTTATCCCATCTCTATTTTCACAGAAAGCTTCGGTCAAGCGATGAAGAACCAACGCCAGACCATGCAAGCCACCCCAGGCTACAAATCCCCAAGCTGCTC
>NZ_JAAHHZ010000190.1:0-9820 GCF_010672005.1 Moorena sp. SIO4A5
CCCCTGGGACTAGGCTGGGATAACCCTTATACTGTCCGTTACCCAAGTAATCTTGATGATGGTCCCTGGCACGGCATGCCCTTGGGGGGATTTGGTGCTGGTTGTATTGGTCGCTCTCCCCGAGGAGATTTTAATTTATGGCACTTGGATGGGGGAGAACACATCTTTAAAAGCCTCCCCCCTTGTCAATTTAGTGTATTTGAACAACCAGAGCATTCTCTAGCCCAGGCTTATGCTTTATGTACTCAACCACCAGAGGATGCTCAGCTGGGCTCTTGGCAATGGTATCCAACACAAGGCAAAGGTGAGGAAAACAGCTCAGAGGTTTCTGGTCACTACTATGCTTTGTATCCTCGCAGTTGGTTTACCTATAAAAATGTCTTTCAGACTGAACTAACCTGTGAGCAGTTTTCCCCGATTTGGGCAGGATGTTATCAGGAAAGTAGTTACCCAGTGGCGGTGTTTGAGTGGACCGCTCATAACCCTACTGATACCCCCATTACCCTTAGCATCATGCTCACTTGGCAGAATATGGTGGGTTGGTTTACCAATGCAATTAAAAATCCCGAGGTGCGGGTAAGGGATGATGGCAGCCCGGTGTATGAGTACCAGCCTCGGTGGGGAGATAGTACGGGGAATTTGAATCAGTGGGTTGTGGATCACTATCGGGTCGGATTTGTTCTAGACCGGGTGAGACTGGGGGATGAGATTAAAGAAGGGGAAGGGCAATTGTGCCTCGCTACAGTTACTAATCCCAGTATGGAGGTATTTTACCACGGTCGCTGGAATCCAGTTGGTGATGGTGCTGAGGTTTGGGATACCTTTGCTACGGATGGTAGCTTGGTAGACCATCAAGATGAAACCCCAGCGGCACCAGGAGAACAAATTGCGTGCGCGATCGCAATTCGCTTTACTCTTCGTCCAGGTAAAACCCGCAAAATTCCTTTTATTCTGACTTGGGACTTCCCGGTGACAGAATTTAAATTAGGTATTAACTATTACCGGAGATACACGGACTTTTTTGGACGCAACGGTAATAATGGCTGGTCAATGGTGCGCACTGCTCTCAAGCACCATGATCTGTGGCGAGAACAAATTGAATCATGGCAAGAACCGATTTTAAATCAGGAGGATTTACCGAATTGGTTCAAAATGGCCTTGTTTAATGAGCTTTACTTGCTCACGGATGGCGGTACTCTCTGGACAGCAGCAACTGAACTTGACCCAATTGGACAGTTTGGTGTATTAGAATGTCTAGATTACCGTTGGTACGAAAGCCTGGATGTGCGGCTCTATGGTTCTTTTGCCCTAGCAATGCTGTGGCCGAAACTGGATAAAGCGGTGTTAGAAGCCTTTGCCCGAGCTATCCCGACCAGCGATGAAACAATACGTATTATTGGCTACAACCAAGCTCAAGCTGTCCGTAAAATTGCGGATGCTACTCCCCATGACCTAGGAGCGCCCAATGAGCATCCTTGGCAACAGACCAATTATACTAGCTACCAGGATTGTAACCAGTGGAAGGATTTAGCCAGTGACTTTGTTTTACAAGTCTATCGGGATTTTGTTTTTTCTAGCGCTACAGATATAGACTTTTTGTGGGAGTGCTGGTCATCCATTGTCAAGGCACTGGCTTATCTCAAGGGGTTTGACCAAGATGGAGATGGGATCCCCGAAAACTATGGCGCACCAGATCAGACCTTTGATGATTGGCGATTGCAGGGAGTAAGTGCTTACTGTGGGGGGTTGTGGTTAGCGGCCTTAGAGAGTGCGATCGCAATTGGAGAAATTCTGACCAAGAATTATCCACCAACATCCCCATTAGTAGAAGTACCTGAGCTAGATTCCATTCAAGACACCATTGACTGCTATCGCCAATGGTTAGCACAAGCTATGCCAATTTATCAAGAAAAGCTGTGGAATGGGCAGTACTATCAACTAGATAGTGAAAGTGGCTCAGATGTGGTGATGGCAGACCAGTTATGTGGTCAATTTTATGCTCAGTTACTGGGATTACCGGATATTGTACCACCAGAGTGTACTCTCTCAGCCCTCAAGACTGTGTATGATGCCTGTTTTTTAAAGTTCCATCAGGGTCAACTGGGAGCAGCTAATGGAGTCAGACCCGATGGCACACCAGAAGATCCCGATGCTACTCATCCGATGGAAGTGTGGACAGGAATTAATTTTGGATTAGCAGCATTTCTGATTCAGCAAGGCATGAAAGATGAAGCTTTAGGTATGACTGAAGCAGTGGTGGGGCAGGTTTATGATCATGGCTTGCAATTTAGGACACCAGAAGCGATTACAGCAGTAGGGACATTCCGGGCTAGTCACTATTTGCGAGCCATGGGCATTTGGGCAGTTTATTTAATGCTTAACGATAATACCAACTAGAAAAAGACAGGTAATGGCGGGGGTTGTGTACCCTTAGTGATGAGATTAGTTATGGGATGCTCCTTGGCCTTGGCCTATTGGCCACGCTACGCGAATGGGCCACGCTACGCGAATGGAGCCGCTACGCGATTGGCCGTAGGCCACGCTACGCGAACGCATTGCCACACTATCAGCAAGATGGGCTAATCACTGGTTTCTCAACGGAAAATCCGATAGGCAAATTTTATAATGTCCTGATGATCAACTGACCAATAAGAAGGTAGCTAAGGGAGCAATCCTGATTGATATTCCAAACTACAGCAGCTTGGGTATCATCAAGATGATAGTTAAATTTATTGCTGTTTCGGTCAATTTCTTACCTGGTTGACTGAATTTTATAGCTGCAAGGGTTTATTTTAACATAGTGAAATCAACCTTGGCAATAGTTTTGTTGGGTTTAGCTACCACTCAACTGCTCTCTACATAAAATCAAGGGTGTTAGGAGTAAAGTCACTCACTCAGATTTGTTACTTGTAAGCATTCAGGTATCAGCACAACAGCCGTCAGTTTTTCAATCAAGCAAAACTTAGGAATTTTCCTGAGGGGAACGAGTACATCAGTTATCTTGGACAACCTTGGCCTTGGCCTATTGGCCACGCTACGCGAATGGGCCACGCTACGCGAACAATCAGCCGATAGCTGATAGCTCTAAGCTGAATGCTTACTGTTCCGTTAGTCTAACTTTCGGTAATTATCTAAGTATAGGCTCTGACTTGGAGTGATCAATTACAGATATCACAAACAATTAAGAGGATAAAATAATGAAATTCACTTACCGTGGTATTACCTATGAAAATAAACCGGTAACTTTTGAGATGAAATTAGAAAAAATTGTTGGTAAGTATCGTGGTATCCGTTGGCGACAGCCAAAGCTCAACGGTGTGCTTTTACCGGAAGCGATCGGTAAATTAAAGTATCGTGGGGCATATTATCTCCACGTTGTTTGGGGTAAACCGATTGATTTTACTAAGCAACGTTACGGAGCAAAGCATCCTTGTTCTAAATAGCTAAGCTATTGCCTTATCCCATATCAGCTATAGCGCCAATCGGCCTTAGCTGAATGCTTACATACATAAGCTATAGAGTATCTTGAAATTCTTCCTTAAGTTAGGCTTTGGGTAATCTACCATAGCAACACTATTACTAAACTAAGGCAAAAGGCTTCCATGGAAAAGGCTTCAATTGCTTACCCAAATTGCCACAATACTTGGCACAATACTATAGATGCTTTGGATGCCTTCCCGTAGGGGTGCGGAAAGCCCGTTATATCCTTGGGACGCTTCTGCTGAGGAAAACCTCTGGATGATTGGTTCAGCTAATGCGCCTCCTTATAGCTAGAAACTGGTGGCGAACACCAGGTTATGATATAGGTTAGTACCCAAAGACTAACTAGTCGAAACTAATCACCGTTCGCGTAGCGTGGCCCAAAGGCCATGGATGGATATGGCTTGAAGCTCCACTCCTGCAGTGGACAAGGGAAGTTCCGTAGCACTCCTTCTCAGGAGAAGGACAAAGGCTTCCGAAAGAAAGTAAAAAACATTTATATGTAGATACTGCGAATTAGCATTTGTCTCTGACTAACTGATTCAAAAGCGAATAATAGCAGGTGCTTACAAATTTTTTACGATATCCACGCTAAGGTAATCCTAGTCAAGAGGTTTTGAGTTTTATTCGATAGTGATTATGTCCCATCATCTCATCTTCAGAGAATCACGGACTCAGGTTTTTGTACCTGTGAAAATTGCATCCTCACCTCCATCTACCATTCCCAAGACGTCTGGCTCTGCTGGGCAACTGGGGAATTTTAATCATTGGATTTTTGTGTCTATTGGACTAGCTTTAGTGGTGATTGGATTAGTAGTGTATGGTAAGCTGCAATTCAAGGATAGGGACAAAAAGCTCAAATTGGAGCAGTATAAAACTGCTGATCTCCGAAAAAAGTTAAAGCTGGCGCTTAATACCATCCGGAAAATGGAATCAAATCCCGATTTGGTTCACTCGCGGGAATTTAATCTGGACTACCTCAGAATGCGAATGGAAGAAGAGGTATTCCACTTTGGAGTTATCAATCAAATTAAAATTCGAATAAAACAGTTAATCAGTATAGCATTACGACCTACTCAAGACTCTAGAAATGTTATCGGTGTTGCTAGTACGTCAGGTCGTAAAATTAATGAAATATTTGATGTTAAGTACGAGACTGAAATTCGAGGTAAACGCAGTGTGGGAGTGCTTTTCCGTATTCAAGTTAAGTTAATGAAATTACCCACTCAACGCACCTCGGCAACCGTTAGCCAAATTATTGACTGTATTGAAACATTTCTTAGTCCAGATGCGGACAATGATACCTGGCAACCAACAATTCAAGGACGTATTGTTTGCATGCGTTGGGATCAAAAGGCAAAACCAACGCCATTATTAGTATTGGAGCAATCCACTGAAGGGGTTAATGTTACTCTAAGAACCAAACGGGTTGGGATGACGTAATACCAATTTAATTGATAGTAGTTTTCAATAGTTTTAGGGAGTAGGGAGTAGGGAGTAGGGAGTAGGGAGTGTGGGGAGATGGGGAGATGGGGAGATGGGGAGATAAAATTTATGTGTAGCCGTAATTTCCAAAATTGGTATTAGCCATTAGCCATTAGCCATTAGTCATTAGTCATTGCCGATTAATAATTACCGATTACCCAACCTTTACAATACCAATGCTCCCGGACATGATATTACGCAGTGAATCTAGTTAATAACGCACCCTACTATTTATAGAGTTTGGTTTCAGTTTGCCGTAAGTCTTGTTTAAATTATTCCTTAACCAACTTTTTAAACAGGCTTGAATAATCTTTATGCAGCTAATAAATTTGCTTCGATACTATAGATAATAAACGATTAAAATAATCAAAATGTTTATTAATCCTAGGGGGTGGTTCGGGAAGATTATTCCTTCCCATACACCAACTCAGTATACAGATATTTCTACAAATAAAGATACATCATCACAGCATAACACTCGGTTAAATCCAGCTAGATTAGGTTTTCTACTAGCTGTTTTTTTTCCCCTATTCGGAGCAATTTCAACGGCTCGGGATTGGGAGGGAGTGCAACGGATGGAAAGACAAACCCAAGCTTGGTTTTTCAAACTTAGGGGTCCGGTGGCTGCCCCAGACAATATAGTGATTTTGGGAATTGATGAGGAGTCTCTGAATTTAAATCAATCCTATTATAATGATGAGTCTCAAGCACTAACTGATTTAGAACTTATCAAGAGCTGGCCCTGGAAACGAGCTGCTTATGCTAAAGCGATTGAGCGTGTGATGGCTGCTGGAGCTAAGTCTGTTGCCGTCAGTATTGTGTTAGATAGTCCCAGTAGTTACGGTGAGGCAGATGATCAACGGTTGAGAGAGGTGCTAAAAAACTATGGCGAAAGGGTTACTCTGGCCGCTATGTATGAGACTTACGAAACTGTTGAAGGTGAGACTATCAAGCTAGTTAAGCCAAATTCTTTGTTTGAGACACCCCAGTTATCTGTAGGTTCTATTAATTATCCCATTGAGCCGGATGGCAGAATCTATCGTCTAGCCAATCAGTTTCCCAAAGTTTGGGCTAAGAATAATCCAGAATTGGCAGAAACATCTGATCAGCTGATGTTTACAGTACCTTCCTTTAATGAGGCTACCTTGGCCAAAAGGCCACGCTACGCGAAGGCAGCTGCTCAGGAATCAGGACTGAAGACGAAGCCCAAACCAGAGAATATTTTCTTCTACGGTTCGGATGCATTTACATCTATTCCCTTCTGGTATGTCTTAGATGATAATCGCTGGCACACTCGCCTAGACGATGGTAAGTCTTTCCAAGACAAGATTGTTTTAATTGGACCAACTGCTAGCTCATTACCAGATTTTCATCGGACTCCTGTGTCCGACAGAATGGCTGGGGTAGAAATCAATGCTAATGCGATCGCAACACTACTCGAAGGTCATGCCATTGTCCAAGCAATTCCCAATCCTATCCACAGAGGAGTGTTGATATTTTTGGGGGTTAATGTCGTAAGGTACTTATTCAGTCGGATTAAGCGATGGCAAGTTTGCCTAGGCTGGACAGTGCTCGGGGTAATCACTTGGGGAGGAATCAGTTATCTATTTTTCGTGTATGAGGGGCTAATTTTGCCTACAGCAGTCCCTTTAGTTAGCATGACTCTCAGTGGTATTTTCTGTAGCGCTATGGGAGCAATTCAAGACCTGAAGAACAAACAGCAACTACGCCAAACTCTTAAACATTACGTTTCTGCGCCCATTGTCCAAGAAATTATCTCTGGACAGGATGATTTAAGGAATTTGCTGGAGGAGAGGGAACAGGAACTATTAGCGACTAAGTTAAGTGGACGCTATCAAATCATCAAACGACTTAGTGCCGGAGGATTTGGCGAAACCTTTATTGCTGAAGACACCCAGCGACCGGGAAATCCGACCTGTGTGGTCAAGCAGCTCAAACCTGCTAGCAATAATCCTCAACACTGGCAACTGGCTCGACGGTTATTTCAAACGGAAGCAGAAATTCTGGAAAAGTTGGGCAAACATCACCAAATCCCTGAGCTGTTAGCCTATTTTGATGAAAATCAAGAATTTTATCTAGTTGAAGAGTTCATTAATGGTCATCCTCTCAGCAATGAGTTACTACCGAAACCTCTTCCTGAAGCCAACGTCATTGGGATAGTGGTAGATATTCTACAGGCATTGCAGTTTGTCCATAGTCACAGTGTGATTCACCGAGATATTAAACCTGATAATCTAATTCGGCGCAAATCAGATCAGAAGCTGGTGCTAATTGACTTTGGCGCTGTTAAAGAAATTACTAATCAATTGCATCCAAGACGAAATTTGACTAAGTTCACGGTGGGCATTGGTACTAAAGGTTATATGCCTAATGAACAAGCTGTGGGTAGTCCAAGATTTAACAGTGATATTTATGCCACAGGTATGATTGCTGTGCGATCGCTTACTGGCATACCTCCTAGCAAATTACCCACAGATCCCATAACTGGAGAAGTAATTTGGCTCGATAAGGCACAGGTCAGTCCTGAATTAGCTACAGTGGTCAACAAAATGGTGCGCTATAGCTTCCGAAGTCGCTATCAGTCGGCTCAGGAAGTATTAGAAGCACTGAAACCTTTAACCAAAACCTTGCCAAGATTCTCGTTTAGTAGCCCTGAGTCATCGGTAGCGCTACAATCTCAGGCTTCCACCTTGCCAGAACCAGAGGAAACCATGGTCGATAGTGACTTTTCAAGTTCACAGAAAACTGTTCCGTTGTCGGAATCTACCACAGTGCTAGAGGATTCAACCATGGTCGATAGTGACTGTTCGAGTTCACAGAAAACTGTTCCGTTGTCGGAATCTACCACAGTGCTAGAGTCTGACGAAACCTTATCCTAGTGATTAGTCATTCAATAGGGCAGTTGAATTTTGAGTATCTACTTTCAAGATTCAACCTACCCTACACCGAACGCCAAAGGCGAACAACATTTTAGAATGTAGAATGTAGAATGCAGAATGTAGAATTCTGCATTTTGACAGACAACCTACCCTACACCGAACGCCAAAGGCGAACAACCTGCTAACCTTCAACCTACTAACCTTGGCCAAAAGGCCACGCTACGCGAACAACCTTCAACCTACTAACCTTGGCCAAAAGGCCACGCTACGCGAACAACCTTCAACCTACTAACTTTCAACCTACTAACCTTCAACCTACTAACTTTCAACCTGCTAACCTTGGCCAAAAGGCCACGCTACGCGAACAACTTTCAACCTGCTAACCTTGGCCAAAAGGCCACGCTACGCGAACAACCTTAAGCCACTGCTAGAGGATTTAACCATCGCAAAATTTCCCGTTGCAACCGATTTAAATCGCGATAGACTTCTTGCTTGACCCACTGACCTACGGCATCCAATGGGGTAAACACTGCCCCTGGGTTTAAGGTCACATCTTGCCCTAAAGGTGTTAAATGATTTCCTGGTATCCGCTGTAGCACAACCATATTTGGAAAACGTTTCTTTAAGGCTTGGGTCAAGCTAACACTTTGGTCAATCTCGTCATCAGTGAATTTAATCAGTAAATTACGCTGGATTTGATAGCGTTGAGTAATCAGATAGTTAGTTTCTTGGGGTGAGGGAGTAAACTCTACCTGAAAGACAGGATTGAGGTTTAACTGTTCCACAAAGGGGATAGCACGGTCAGCGGAATAGTTGTTATAGGAAATCAAGATATTACCAGCTCGCTCTACACTGAAGAGGCTGCCAATCAACAAATGCAGTTTGCACCCCATACTGTGGCCTATACCATAGATGGGTAGATACCGTTTCCGTAAAACATTGGTTACCTGTAAGCGATTTAGAGTAGTCTCGAAGCGATTGAGTACATCTCGTGCGATCGCAATATGGTCGAGGGTATTCACAAACGGTGTCGCAATCACTGCATACCTTTGAGCTGCTAATTTTTCCAGTAACAATCGGTAAGTTACGTGGGGTGCTGTAGCAATAAACGCCCCACCCAGGAAATGGATAATCCCGGTGGGACGATTGGGGATTAAAACCCAGTTACCAGATATCTCTTGCCAGTCCATGCTATACTCTACTTGCGAGGGTGGGTTAGTCACACACCCTACTAACTAAAGAATCATAACTAACTCACTAAAGATTCAGCACTGACCTTAGTCAATTCTCGAATCTGCTCAATCAAATTGTTCATACCATCAATATCGAGGCGATAACTGATGGGATGGGCAATCAGTCTTGCTGTACTCTCATACAAAATGTCAATTTCAATCAAGCCATTCTCTTTTAAGGTACGACCTGTGGACACCAAATCCACAATTGCCTCCGACATCCCGGTAATCGGACCAAGTTCAACAGAACCGTAGAGCGGGATAATTTCCACTGGCAAATCCAGGTTATTGAAATATTCCCGAGCACAGTGAACAAACTTGGAGGCTACGCGACCATGAGCTGGCAAATCCAAAGGGCTTAGATAAGAGCTAGCGGCACGAACTGCCAATGACATCCGACAATAACCAAAGTGTAAGTCACCTAAGGTAGCCACTGCCGGGGTTTTTTCCCGTAGCACATCGTAACCAACTATCCCCAACTGAGCTTGACCATATTCCACGTAAACCGGTACATCTTGAGCTCGTACCAGTAGAGCTTGAGCCGTTTGACTGGGGTCTTGAATCTGGAGTTGGCGGTTGGAGGAGTCTAGGAAGGCACTAAAGTCTAAGCCAACGGATTGCAGTAGCTTGATGCTGTCTTTTAGGAGTGCGCCTTTGGGTAATGCGATGGTAATCATATGGGGAGCTTCGGGAGCTTTGGCAGGGGGTCAATTAGTTCACTGA
>NZ_JAAHHZ010000191.1:0-9767 GCF_010672005.1 Moorena sp. SIO4A5
GGGAGATAGGGAGATAGGGAGATAGGGAGATAGGGAGATAGGGAGATAGGGAGATAGGGAGATAGGGAGATAGGGAGATAGGGAGATAGGGAGATAGGGAGATAGGGAGATAGGGAGATAGGGAGATAGGGAGATTTTTGCTAATACAGGGGTTTTTACCCTAATGAGGTACACAGGATTGTATCTCTGTTCCCTATTCCCTATTCCCTTTGAGCAATTTAGGTATCCCAATCTCAATACTGAACAGCTGACCCATCACGCTGAAATCACCTCAAAATCAGAAATAGTCTCAATCCAAACCCGTGCTCCACACTTAAGGGGATCATCTGGACGATACATCACCCGACAGGGGCCATTGACCTCCACCGTATGACCGTAAACATTTTTAGAGCCTCGCTTCACCGTAATCACAGGATTCCGGTCCCCCGTCTTGAGATTGTTGCGAATCACCCTCTGGTTAACATGAATCACTGTCTTAGTGTACTCTGTACGCTTTGACCAGTTCCGTTTTGGTCCGCGAGTGCCAGGGGTGACCACCGGCATACCATCAAACAAAGGAATCACCCAAGTTCTGCCCACCTTATAAGCCCCTTTAACTCTGCCCTTGCCCAGAAGGTAACGGACGCGAGTAGCAGAAACACCAAGTAATTCAGCGGCTTGTGCGGTGGAAATCATCATGGCCAATAAACCATTGCTTTAACGATATTATTATAATAACACGATTTTCCATAAAATGCCAGGATTTGGTGAAACTATTGCATTGTCGCCATTTCAGATGGTGTGGGGTGTGGGGTGTGGGGTGTGGGCGCGGGAGGAAGAGGGTGCTAAAAAAAACTATTGCATTGTCACAATCTCAAGTAGTGGGGCAACTGGGATTAGTGAGATTAATGGGATTAGTAAGATACAAGGGTTCCAAAAAACTATTGCATTATCGCAATTTAAAGAAGAAGCTGATCGCTGATCGCTGAATACTTACGAAAATTGCTATAAATAAATCAGGGACTGTGTAATCACTTATGTGCGATTAATTAAACTCTAAATTATAAATTTTCAACTACCCATGGTTCAAACAATTCCTGCAAAAGAGATTACCTTACGTCAATTAAGACACAGATTCCACCTAGAACGAACGGATGATGAACATTTTTTCCGAGAATGGCAAGACGAGTTACCGGAACTGACGGATTTTGAGAAACAATTGCTAGGGCAAGTTAAAGAAGAATATCTGTACTTATCTGAGTCTCCGTTATTGGAAGTGATCTTGAAAATGGTGATAATATCGCCATTACTCAGACTAGCGGGATTTTATCGTCATCCCTTTGAAATTACAGCAGAGAAAGAAGTTAAAATCACCTCCGAAGATGAGGGTATGATTGTTACTGGACGTATTGATATTCTGATTTTTCACCCAGAATTCTGGGTTACTGTTATTGAAGCAAAAGGAACAAAATATGCCTTGGCAGCGGGAATTCCCCAAGTCTTAGCGTATATGTTGGCTAATCCTAATCCAGAGCAATCTATCCTGGGGTTTATCACCAATGGAAATGAGTTTAAATTCCTAAAGATGACAACCCACAAGCCACCTAAATATGCTCAATCCTATACATTCGCTCTTGAGAACAAAGATGACCTTTACACTGTTTTGAGAATATTAAAACGTATTAACCAAACCATCCAAAATCCCTAGTCAGCTTCCAGCTATCAGCATATTGAGAGGGTTTTCCAGGATAACTGATCTACTCGCGCTCCTCAGCTAAATGTCTAAGTTTTCCTGGATGATTTAACTGACTGCTCAGAAGCAGTTGATGTAGCCTCGGCGAGGATATTAGCTGACTGCTTACACTTCCTGAAAAGGACTTTACCTTTTTCACAAAAAGCACTATTATACAAATACTGCTGCCCAGAGCTTACTGGAAGCAGCAGGTGATAGCCAAACAAAAGAACCGATTATCTGTTTATTGATCAGGTTATTGATCAGGTGTGACAGCTGTATACCAACTATGGTATCTTCACCATGGTGGTAATGGGGGTAAGGGTAACTAGACGATGTGGCTGATACCGTGACCGTCATCAAAAACTTCCAACCCTAAGAGGTTATTAGAAAGCACGGTTAATTGCCTAGTAACATCTAACGGAATACACTGCTGAAAGCAGCAACTAGTTTGTTAAAACTACCTAGAGAGTCTAGTTAACTGATGGGATGAACCTATTAGAGACTTAGACCATTGACATCAAATGTCCAGAATATCGATAAAAAGCCATAGATTGAGATCAGGGACTGGCGTTTAAAAAAATACCAATTAAAGTAGGGTGGGTAACCTAACTTAATCTATAAAACTGAAAATAAACCAACTTTTTTTGCCTATCCGAAAAGCTAAAAACTGGTATTTTATATTTTGGCTACTCCCTAATCAGTTGGAGTTGAGATAAGCAGCTTTCCCCAAATCAAAAAAAGAATGGACAAATTATATAGTGTACACCCTAAGTATCTCGAAACAGTCAAATTAGTTTGGAAGCGTAAGCGTCGGGGAAGAGATATAGACCTAGCTAATAAATTAGATTTATCCTTGCCCATTGTTAATCTTTTTCTGATCGGAAAGCCCATTAAAGGTCTTTTCTTTGTAGAAATTTGTCAAGCATTGCACTTAAATTGGCGAGAAATTGCTGGTTTAGATTTACTGGAAACTCAGGTAAAATCCTCAGAGATTGAAGTAGATACCAGTGAAGTAGATACCGTAGATACCAGTGATGGGATTGGCCGTAGGCCAGGCTACGGGAATACAAAACCAAAGCCTATCGAAGAGGTAAACACCGTTGATGACGCTTTAGGGGATTTAGTGGATACCCTCAAAGAAATGTTACGTCGCCTCACCCGAAAAGCGGGAAATATACTAAAAGCAGACCGCACCAGTATTTTTTTACTGGATGAGCATAGTAATATCCTCGGTTCCATTGACGCTGATGATGGGAAAGGTGGCTCCCTAGTCATTGATATTCCAGCAGATAAAGGAATTGCTGGTGCAGCTGCTACCTCCGTAAGCATTATTAATGTTCCCTTTGATGTCTATGAGGATCCACGCTCTGAAGAAGCGAAAAGAATCGACCAAATTACCGGTTACCGAACCTATACTATGCTAGCTTGGCCGGTGTTGAATCAGCAAAAAAATTTAATTGCTGTGGTACAATTAATTAATAAGTTAAAGCCAGACAGTAATCCAAAGGATGAATTGTATGAAAGAATTGATCTAAAGGGGTTTACCAAAAGAGATGAAGAACTGTTGGCTCAATTTACTCCTTCAATTCTGAGAAATTTAGAACGATGTCAGTTATGTTTCCAACTAGCCCGTAAACTTTGGGTAAATTCAGAAAGCAAATCAGGGATTATCGATCCCTATAATCAAAAACTAATTACTGAACTCCAGGAGAAAGAAAAACAGGTGCGCAAGAGCCTAAAAAAACTAACCAAACTCAACTTCTAGTAATTGTTAATTTTTAGGGTAAAATTTAAATATTTTATAATAGTTTAAATTTTAAATGTTAACGTTTTAGGCAAGCTAAGATATATTTTGCCTAATAACTCCAGTACAATCAGATTTAACAAACTTTTCGTGTTGACCGGAGTAGAACACAATGCCAGTAGCAGTTGGAACCATTGAGACCCTAGGTTTTCCAGGGGTACTTGCCGCAGCAGACGCCATGGTCAAAGCAGGGGCAGTGACACTGGTATCCTATGATAAATCTGAGAAAGGTCGGTTTATGGTTAGCGTCCGTGGTAAAATATCGGAGGTAAACGTCGCGGTAGCAGCTGGTCTGGAAGCCGTAGAGAAAACCTATGGTGCCGAGGTGACAGCTTACTATATCATTCCTAACCCTAATGAAAATGTGGACACAGTGCTGCCCATCCACTACACCAGCAAAGTCGAAGAGTTCCGAACATTTTAAACCAATAGGCTTAATCGCTATTTGTCAGCATCGGTAGCGAAGATTCGTACAATAGTTCCTGAGTTTAAAATAATTAAACAAATTCAACAAAGTAAGGAGTTTGGCTATGTCCACAGTGGCGGTTGGATCTCTCGAAACCAAAGGCTTTCCTGGTATACTCGCAGCAGCAGATGCTATGGTGAAAGCTGGTAGGGTTACCTTAGTAGGCTACATCAGAGTTGGTAGCGCCCGCTTCAATATCAATATTCGAGGGGATGTTTCGGAAGTAAAAGCAGCTATGGATGCCGGTATTGCAGCCGTCGAAAAAGCCCATGGCGCTACCCTGGAATCCTGGGTAATCATTCCTCGTCCCCATGAAAACGTCGAGTGTGTTCTGCCCATTGCCTATACTGAAGCCGTTGAACAGTACCGAGAAGCCGTGGAAAATCCCATCATCGGGCCGGGGAACGGTTTGCCTCGTTAAGCTTTTTGGTTGGTTTTAGCTAAGCCCGCACCAAGCCCAGGTCTGACCGGATAGGAGAGCGGTTGTTGAATGCGGGTTGAAGCTACATTTGTGTTAGAACCGGGTCCGGTTAACTATGTCAATAATCATGCTACTAATCCTGATGGTTGCACTTCCACAGGAACCACTGGCAAATCAACCCGCACTTTCTGAGCTTGGGGCTGTGCTGCTTGCTCTAATACTTCTACCTCAATATTAACTGCCACTAGATAAGAACCAGTTTGATCTGCCACAGCTTGGGCAATCAAACCAGCAAAGTCTGGCCGTTCTGCCGTAATGGGATCTCGTGACGTACACTGCTCCCATTGGTAGTCGGCATTGGGATTGATGCTCAGGATATAGTGCTTCTTCATGGGGAAAAACCTTGATTAGGGGTTTACATCAGATCAGCTAACCGTCAACTCGCTCTCTTGATTATAGTACAAATATACTAATTTAGGAGTGATCAGTAGTCAATCCTAAGAGGCCTTGCTGCCATTGAGTTTCCTATATCCTTCAGAAAATCGCCAAATTACTACATCAAGGGATGTAATTAGCACTCGTTAAAGAGATAAATATGTAAAATATCTTCAAAATCAGCAGGTTTAATCAGAATTTTGATAAAGCTTGCCCATCCGGTGGAACTTTCAAGGGACACGTTAAACTAATCAAGGCTAAACTAAAAAACGTTAACTAAAACACAAAACCTGATGATTGCAACTGCGACTAGGATAAAACACGAAGTTAAAGACCTGTCTCTGGCACCAAAAGGAAAGCAGCGGATTGAATGGGCTGGACGGGAGATGCCAGTGCTCAAGCAAATTCGAGACCGCTTTGCCCAACAAAAGCCTTTGGAAGGAATTCGTTTAGTTGCTTGCTGTCACGTTACTACGGAAACTGCCCATTTAGCGATCGCACTCAAGGCTGCTGGTGCTGATGCTGTCCTAATTGCCAGCAACCCTCTGTCAACCCAAGATGATGTGGCGGCTAGCTTAGTGGTTGATCATGATATTTCTGTATTTGCCATCAAAGGGGAAGATAACGAAACCTATCACCGCCACGTTGAAATTGCCCTGGATCACAAACCAAACATTATAATCGATGATGGTAGTGATGTTACCGCCACTCTGGTAAAAGATCGCCAACACCAGCTCAGTGATATCATTGGTACCACCGAAGAAACCACCACTGGCATTGTCCGTCTGCGGGCTATGTTCAATGACGGTGTCTTGACATTCCCGGCAATGAATGTTAATGATGCTGACACCAAACACTTCTTTGACAATCGCTACGGTACTGGTCAATCTACCCTTGATGGTATTATCCGCGCCACCAACGTGTTGCTAGCTGGTAAAAACGTGGTTGTGGTCGGTTATGGCTGGTGTGGCAAAGGCGCAGCACTTCGAGCCCGGGGACTGGGAGCCAATGTCATTGTTACTGAAATCGACCCCACTAAAGCCATTGAAGCTGTGATGGATGGCTTCCGGGTAATGCCGATGGCAGAAGCTGCTCCCTTAGGTGACTTGTTTATCACAGTTACTGGTAACAAGCACGTGATTCGCCCTGAGCATTTCGAGGTGATGAAAGATGGAGCAATGGTGTGCAACTCCGGTCACTTCGATATTGAAATTGACCTCAAGTCCTTAGGGGAAATGGCAACAGAAGTCAAAGAAGTACGGAACTTTACCCAAGAGTACTGTTTGAAAAATGGTAAATCCGTTGTAGTACTGGGTGAAGGACGCCTGATTAACCTGGCAGCAGCTGAAGGTCATCCCAGTGCGGTGATGGACATGAGCTTTGCTAACCAAGCTTTGGCCTGTGAATACCTAGTCAAGAACAAAGGATCCATTGAACCAGGTTTACACTCCATCCCAGAAGCAGTGGATAAGGAAATTGCGCGGCTGAAGTTACAAGCAATGGGCATTAACATTGACACCCTAACCCCAGAGCAAATCGAGTACATGAACTCTTGGACTTCTGGTACCTAAAACTAGGGTAATCCTTTGACAATGCCAGTTCAATAATCCTGATCTCCCTGATCGGGTAATGGGTAATGGGTAACAGGTAATGGGTCATAGGTCATGGGTAATTGGTAGTTGACGATGACCGACTATCGATTACCCTGACCCAAAAAAGTGATTAAGCGAACTTGAGATTATTGGGATTTTGGGATAGAATATGGTAATAATACCAATACCTTTGATGGTAAATTGGGATTAAATACATAAATCCCCAAGTTCAATACCTGATTTACTTAACAATTAATTAAGAATAATTAGCAATTAGCCCGCTGAATAAGGTGTGGGATTAGCCGCAATCCTTGGAAGAACAGAACTTACCCAAAACTGGGTACCAAACTCTACCCTACAGGTAGAGTTATGGCTTTATTGCTGAAGAATAAGGGAAGGTAGGCAAATACCAGTTGCGAAAGCGGATTATGGGTGATTTTTAGAGATTATGGATGTTTTTAAGAAGTGGGGAAACTATATAGATATGGATAATATGTACAGGAAAATTCTAAAATTATATAGAATCTTGCATAAATCTTTAAAAAGAGGGTGATAAATACTATAGCCCAATAGCAAAAATGGACTTTTGCAAGAGGCCTATTAATGAGTAGGGTGATTGATCATGATATGGCAACAAACTCCAACCTATCTGGCAGTGCTTACTACTATGCTGTCGGCTGCACTGGTAAATGACTTGACGGCACCCCGGTTACTCGCACAGTCATACCCACACCATGAAGTTGGTTTACAATTCCCAGCACCACCAGAGCGAGGGTCACCGTCTAAAACCCTTGGGGCTGGGACACATATGATTGAATTTCCACGAGTACCAGAACGAGGAAAACCAACAAGAACAGCAGGAGGAGGGTCTCGTAGCTATTCCTGTACTGACAACGGTGACATCCCTTTGACTCCTATCGTGCCTGCCAATAATCTGGTCAAAACAGTGGCGGCTAATCCTACACTGTTCTGGTATGTTCCCAAAACTAAAGCCTCCGAAGCAGAATTTGTGTTAATTGATGACCAGGATCAAGAGGTGTACCTGACCAGCCTGAGCCTGGATAACACGAACGGTATTGTGCAACTGAGCGTGCCGAAAACTGTACCTCTGACTATGGGTAAGGAATACAAGTGGTTTTTCGTACTCGTTTGCGATCCTCAAGAGCGTAGCCGAGATCAGTGGGTTAAAGGAATACTCGAGCGTACTGAACTTAGTCCAGAATTAGCGCTTAATCTAGAGCAGGAGCAAAATACCTTAGAAAAAGCCAAACTATATGCTGATGCTATGATTTGGCAAGAAACTGTGACTACTGTTGCCCAGTTACGGGATTCCCAGCCCCAAGCATGGGTAGATCTGATCAAATCAGTGGAGTTAGAAGCGATCGCTAACAAACCATTTGTGAATTGCTGCACACCTAACAATTAATCTTAGGTAATTTCAGGGTAAGTGCTAGAAGGATTAGTATAGATTAGTATATTAACTTTTATAACTAATCACTACTGAATGGCTAAACTCTCTGTAGAACTACAGCGCTATTTTTTTGAGGAAGAGCGAGAGCCTCAGGTAAAGCTGGCAGATATTTTGACCCTAGCGGGGGAACGTATTTTTGGGTTTCTATTCGTTATCCTATCCCTACCTTCCGCTTTGCCAGTTCCAGCACCGGGTTATTCGATTCCCTTTGCGATTGTGATCTTCTTGTTGGCTATTCAGCTCATCGTTGGTGCCAAACGCCCCTGGCTACCCAATAAGATGATGAATGGGAAAATGAAACTGGAAACGGTACAGGGTTTTCTGAAAATAGGACTCCCTTGGTTGCAGCGGATTGAGGCAGTGACCCGTCCTCGCCTAAGCTATATTTGTACCAGTTTGCCTGGTCGGATATTTATGGGGAGTGCGATCGCATTAATGTCAATTTCGATGATGATTCCAATTCCAGGAACAAATACCCTTCCAGCTATTGGAATTTTTATAACTGGTTTTGGCTTAACTGAAGATGATGGCGCAATTAGCCTAGCCGGTTTAGTGCTGTGCTTGATCGGAGCAAGCCTCTCCATCTCAATTCTGTTTGCTCTATGGTTTGGTGGCACAAATCTAGTTGACCAGATTATTGACCAGATTATTGACCGAAAACCCTGAGAGCGCAAGCCCCTGGATTCTATCCATGGGGTTAGCCCGAACAGGAATTTATTCCCTAACTGTCCGGGAACTTTTGCCCGCTCGTTATCGACTATAATAGTAAGTAAAGCAAACGAACCAAGGAGGTGATTTCAGGTGTTGGTAATGGAGTTCAAGGCTGTCCTTAAAGAGCCTCAAAAATTAGCGATAAATGAAGCTATTATAACGGCTCGCTTTGTCCGGAATAAAGTACTTCGGTACTGGATGGATAACCATGGAGTGGGCAAAAAAGAATTGTACCGTTACAACACCGAAATACGTGAAGAGTTTAATTTTGTCAAAGACCTGAACAGTCATGCATGTCAAGCTTCAGTTGAAAATGTAGAGCGGGCAATAAAGCGGTTCTACGACAACTGTAAGAAAAAAGTACCTGGGAAAAAGGGCTATCCCCGTTTTAAGAAACATTCTAGGTCGGTTGAATATAAGCAATCCGGGTGGAAGTTATCCCCAGATAAAAAATCTATAAATTTTACCGACAAGAAAGGAATCGGTAAAGTCAAGCTTAAGGGGACGTGGGACTTATGGCGTTTCGACCAGAAACTGATCAAGCGGGTTCGTATCGTCCAAAGAGCCGATGGTTATTATGTCCAGTTTTGCGTCAAAGCAGATAATTCCGTTCGCGTTCGCGCAGCGTCGGCTTTGCCGAAAGCGTGGCCTACGGCCTTTCAACTAGAAGCTACTGGCTTTACTGTTGGTTTAGATGTTGGATTAAAAGAATTCTATACAGACTCTGATGGGTACTCAGAACCTAACCCAAGATTTTACAGAAGAGGGGAGAAACGTTTAAAGTTTTATCAACGTCGGGTTTCCCGAAAGAAGAAAGGCTCTGCTAACCGTAAAAAAGCAATTAATAGGCTAGGTAGGACACACCTGAAAATAAGTAGGCAGCGTGAAGAACATGCGAAGAGACTCGCGCGTTGCGTAATCCGATCTAACGATCTGGTCGCCTATGAAGACTTGAGGATCAAAAACTTAGTAAAGAATCACTGTCTTGCCAAATCCATTAACGATGCAGGTTGGTACCAATTTCGGGGTGCGATTCGTTAGCTATAAACCTTATCCAATAAGGATTTGGAGGATTAGCTGCTTGGTTAAATGAACCATGACAACTTGATAACCATGGTGGTGAAATTCCACCCCTCGTGAAATCCGAGTGACA